>JAJBTP010000414.1 GCA_020860805.1 Tannerellaceae bacterium
ACCGTCACTTGTACGTACCGGATCCAGGAATTCAAATTTATGTACCCAGCGACGGTCCATAGATACAGTCGTTTTAAAGTTTAATCCTTCCATCAATGTGAATAAAGCACCAATAGTACCAATAAAACGGTCTGTGGCTTCATAATTATACTCTGTCCGCCCCATATTTTCTACAGGATTCGTCAGATTAGCCCCATAAAAATTGTTCCAGTACCAGTTTGGATTCTCTTCATCCCATACTTTCGCATACGTAGGCGTTGAAATAACGGAAGCCACTACACCGGCACGGTTAGCCCCCTGTCCGGAAATAATATCATTATTTTTATAATGGCTATAATTTACATTAGTAGAAAATTTAACCCATTTACGTACCTGTGTATCAATATTGACCCGCACATTATAGCGTCTGTTATAAGCCGCTTTTAATACACCATCTTCATTCGAGTATCCACCCCCAACATAGTAATTTGTTTTTTCATTCCCACCACTATAAGAAAGTTGGTAGTTCTGGCTAACACCGGTCCTATAAGTTTCTTTAAACCAGTCTGTCTCATCTCTTAAACCATCAGGCAGATTGATTACTCCCATCTCGTCCATCAGGTCTTTATACTGGGCAACATTCAGTACATCATACGTTTTAGATACTTTAGATATCCCTGCATACGCACTGAAAGAGATCCGGGGTTCCTTGTTTGCGCCGGCTTTTGTTGTGATAAGAACAACCCCATTGGCAGCGCGTGAGCCGTAGATAGCTGCTGAAGAAGCATCCTTCAGAATCTGCATACTTTCAATATCATTCGGAGAAAGGAAAGCAATTGCATATTCTCCTTCACCTACCGGAACACCGTCCACAACGTATAAAGGGTCGTTACTGGAAGAGATAGAAGACGCACCCCGAATACGGACTACCATACCTGCACCAGGTTTTCCACTGGGTTGTACAACCTGTACACCTGCCGCTTTTCCCTGGATAGCTGATGAAACAGAGGTAATCGGCCGTAAATCCAAATCATCTGTTGATATTACAGAAATAGCAGTAGTAACATCAGCCTTACGTACCGTACCATATCCAATAACAACAACCTCATCCAATAATTCCGTATTTTCGGACAGAACGAGATTTACTCTGTTACGTCCGGCAACACTTACTTCTTTGGATTCATACCCGATATAGGTAATAAGGAGGGTGGCATTTTCGGATACATTCAATGTGAACTCTCCGTCCATATTAGTAATCGTACCGTTTGTAGTACCTTTTTCAAGAACACTTACCCCGATTACCGGCTCATTTAAATTATCTAAAGCTATTCCCTGAACTGATTTAGTTTGTGCAAAACCAGTAAAAGGAATCAAAAGACAGAGAAACAGAATCAATCTACTCTCTATACGCCATACAGGATTTTTGATTTGCATGAATTTTGAATTTAACGTTAACAATATAGTTATCTCTCTCATTGAATTCTTAACCCGACAAGGTATAAGGATCCTTTCCGGCAAATGTATACGCAAATAAGTACGAGAATTTCTGAGGGGTTAAAAAAGTGGACGTTTTCAAAGGAATAGAAAACGCAGCATTCTATATATCAAACGGTTAAATAAAAAGCAAAATCAAAAAAAGTGAATCAATTATAAACCATATTACCACCTATCTTACTAACATAACTATCAAAATCATCCCGGGGAACGATTGATTTATTTTTTACTTTAGCCCGGTAGTTATAAATCGTATTGACAGAGTAACGTAAAAACTCTGCAATACGGGCACTATCATCAATTCCTAAACGTATCAAAGCATAAATACGTAATTCCGTATTTAACAATTCTCCTTTTTTAAGTATAATCTGTTCATCCGGGGCTAACAACTCGTTAAATTGCTGAACAAAACCCGGATATAAATGCAAAAAGGTAGTATCAAAATTGGTATAAAATTCTTTCAGTTCATTTTCTGTCAGGTCACCGGAATCCACAGTTTTCAGCAAATCCTGTATTTTTCCGGTCTTAATTCTTTTATATACCATCTTCCTATAATTTTCCATTTTCTCAATATAGGTAGAACACGGAGTCAGGAAGTGACCTATATATTCTTCTTTAATATGATTGGCTTCAGAAAGCTCTCCATTAATAGAAAGTAACTTTTCATTCATAGAAGACAATTCTGTATTCAGGTTATTCAGCAGTTCATTTGCTTTCTGAAGACTATTCCGGGCAACGGAAAGTTTCTTCATTTGCCCGTAAATAAATATCAAAGCGGCTATAATGAAGAGAGAGAGAAGACTGATAATCGTAAGAGATGTACGTAACTTTTCGTTTTGCTCCTGAATTTTACGTTGATAGGTTTTATTAATAATAGATTGTATAGAAGAGATCTGGAAGCCCCGCAGGCGGGCATTAAAATAGTTGGCATCATCAAACGAATGCATAATATAGTTATATGCTCTGTCAATATCTCCCTCATTATATAATACATCTGCCAGAAGTCCCAGGGATGCATTATCCTTAATGGCTTGTTGTACATCAGCCAAAGCAGAAAGAGCCAGCCAGATTTTACGGTTTTCTATATCGCCTTTCAGCCAGTAAGAAAGAGAACGGTAAAAAGTAACCGTAGCATATCCGGGTTGGTCGGGCTCCAGACGGGATAAACGAATATCATTTATTTCAAGAGATTTGTCATACTGCCCTTCATCACGGAAAAATGTCTCCTGTAATTTCAGATAGATATCCGAATTCTTATCTATCACCTGTAACAAGGAGTCTTTATAATTTCCGGAAATGGCTTCATACAACTCTGCGTTTCGTTTATCATTGGTATAAAAAGCCAGTTCTCCGTATAAATGATCATAGCAATTGTAGTAAGCAGTTAAATCCTCTGGCAGGAGTTCCGAACGGGGAATTAAAGCCAGTATATCCTCAGCTTCTTTATAAAGAGCAGAGGAAGAAAGAAGATAGGATAAATCAAAAACCGTTTCCTTTAATTTCTTCATATCCTGCATCTCTGTAGCCAGAGCCAGATTATAATTCATATAATAAATTGCAGAGTCACAGATATACGGTTTATATTCGTAAAATAATTTCCGGTTTATTGAATAAGTATCCTCTGAGGACAGCGGAGATTGCATCTTTAATGCCGCAATTCTATCTTCACGAAGTTGAATATATTTTTTATTATGAATAAGTTCCAAATCAAGGACATGCAACAAAGAATCCAGGACCTCTCCTGCAGAAAGGGTGGTGGCTGTAAGGATTAGCGAAATAAAAAATAAGGCTTTATTCATAATACTATCAGTCTGAATAAAAACAAAAATACAAATTAATTCCCAAACATATTCTTTTTACAATAAGGACCTTCTACTCTCTTCTAATTAAGATCTACAAATCAAGCGTTAACTGTTCCGGTAAAAGGGTAAAGGTTTTCCGGTGGTAAGGAGTAATTCCAACCCGGCGAATGGCTTCCCGGTGCGCTTTGGTAGGATACCCTTTGTTAGCTGTCCAACCGTAATCCGGATACAATAGTGCCAGTTCCTTCATATAATCATCCCGGTATGTTTTTGCTAAAACAGAAGCTGCTGCAATACTCATATATTTACCATCTCCTTTTATGACCGTAGTATGTTGAATCTCCTTATAAGGTGTAAAACGGTTTCCATCTATCAACAAATGTTCCGGTTTTACCTTAAGATTGGCTATTGCACGGTGCATAGCCAGAAACGAAGCATTCAGGATATTTATCTTATCAATTTCCTCCGGAGTAACAGTTCCCACTGCCCAGGCAATAGCGGCCTTTTCTATGACAGGCCGTAATTCATACCTTTTCTTTTCACTCAACTGTTTACTATCATTTAATATATCATTGGAAAAATCAGCAGGCAGAATAACTGCTGCAGCAAAGACTGCACCAGCCAGGCATCCACGGCCGGCTTCATCACATCCGGCTTCTATCCGGTTTGGTTCAAAGTAAGGTAGTAACATACAATCGCATTATTTTTGATAAAAACGAATCCAGTCAATCCACATCTCTACAGGTAAATCCTGCGGGTCAACTTCACCCACCCATGAACCGCCTAACTGCATACTTAATATCAGATAGAAAGGTTTATCAAAAGGAAACTGTCCTTCTTCCTGCGTTTCAATATGGGGATATGTAAAGGTATGATTGTTATTAATAAAGAAAGCTACACTGTCCGGATACATCTCTACAGTATATACATTATAGTCTGCTTTATTAATCTTTCCGGTACTTCCTTTGGGTGGATTTTCATCCAGTCCTAACGTATAGGTATAGTAAGAATGTACTGTCTGATAAGCGATATCTTCATCATTCAGACGCTCCATAATATCAATTTCTCCACTTTCAGGCCAGGAACCTTCTGCTCCCACCATCCAGATAGCCGGCCAGGCTCCGGTTGCCCCCTGCAATTTAGCCTTTATTTCCAGACGTCCGTTTGAAAAAGTTCTTTTCCCTAACGATTCTAATCCTCCCCGGTAAGAAAGGGAGCAGTATCAGCAGGCATAATTGTATTTACAATGCCTCTTAAAATCAGATTTCCATCCCGGACATCATATAATGTATCATGAGCCGCCATATAATTACACCAGTCCGATGTACCACGGGATACTTTTGTCCAGGTAGAAGTATCTATATCTCCGGAATCAAACTCTTCCTGCCATACTAATTTCCATTCTTCTTTTTTTGACCACAGGCCGGAAGCAATTCCCAAAGGATACTCATCATAAGGAGCGAACAAATTAGTTTTTTCATGATACATTATCTGTTTAGATTCAATTAAAACATGCCGGCAACTCTCTCCACACCCGCTATAAACTGATCGATTTCTTCTTTGGTATTATAAAATGAAAAAGAAGCCCTTACAGTTCCTTCGATACCCAGTTCTTTCATTAAAGGTTGAGCACAATGATGACCGGTACGTACGGCTATCCCTAACCGGTCAAGTAACATACCCATATCATAGTGATGAGTATCTTTCAAAAGGAAAGATATAACCGCTCCCTTATGGGCTGCCTCTCCAAAAATCCGCATACCCTCCATCTGTTTTAGTTGACGGGTAGCATATTCAAGTAACTCATGCTCATAAGCCGCAATAGCGTCTATGCCTATCCTATCCACATACTCCAGCGCCTCAGCAAACCCGGTACTGCCAATATAATCAGGCGTACCGGCTTCAAACTTAAAGGGTAATTCGTTAAACGTTGTTTTCTCAAAAGAAACTGTGGCAATCATTTCTCCCCCTCCCTGGTAAGGAGGTAGCTTATCCAGCCAGTCTTCTTTTCCATACAGGATACCCATACCTGTCGGGCCATATATTTTATGGGCAGAAAAAACATAGAAATCGACATCCAGTCCCTGCATGTCTACCTGCATATGGGGCACGGCCTGTGCACCGTCCAATAAAACAGGAGCGTTATGAGCATGGGCTTCCTTAATAATTTCCTCTGCCGGATTGATTGTACCCAGTACATTCGACATATGAGATACAGAAACGAGGCGCGTACGTTCCGTAAAAAGTTCCCGGTAGGAATCCAGATACAATTCACCTTTTGCATTGATGGGAATGACCTTAATAGTAATTCCTTTACGGGCAGCCTGTAATTGCCAGGGTACAATATTGGAATGATGTTCCATCACTGAAAGAATAACTTCATCTCCTTCCTCCATAAAGGCATCCGTAAAACTGGAAGCCACCAGATTTATAGCTTCTGTAGTACCGCGGGTAAATATAACTTCATTCG
Organism: Tannerellaceae bacterium; assembly: GCA_020860805.1. Taxonomy (GTDB): domain Bacteria; phylum Bacteroidota; class Bacteroidia; order Bacteroidales; family Tannerellaceae; genus UBA4116. Next base: position 5,746 of record JAJBTP010000414.1, read on the forward strand.
GAGAAGCCGCATTTATAAATCGTTGAACACGCTTCCGGGCATTTTCATGGGCTTCAGTTGCTGCCTGGCTTAAAAAGTGTACGCCCCGGTGAATATTGGCATTTACATTGTAGTAGGCTTTCTCAATACGCTCTACTACAGAGCGTGGCTTTTGTGTGGTAGCCGCATTATCAAAATAAATCAGCGGTTTACCATATACTTCTTTTGATAAAATCGGAAAATCGTTCCGTATGAATTGTATATCTAACATCTTAATTATCTTTTACCTTACTATATAAACAAGGCCAAAGATACGATGTTTTTCCTTATAAATTATTCACGGGGTAAATTACGGAAGATAACGCCCATATCCAGTTCAATAAATAGTTTACGCAGCAACCCTAAGAATTCCACATACGTAGGGTTACAGATTTCTTCCTGTTTTTGGATATCCAGTTGGCAAAAATCTGAGAACTGCGCTTCCTGGCGTTGTTGAAGAGATGTTTGAGTTTCCATTGAATGACCTTTCTTTTTAATGATATTATTCTAATGCTTTTGCTACAATCGAGATCGGGTGTTCACACATTTTTGAAGTAGACATTTCAATTTGCCATTTACATGTCTCGCAATCTGTCACTACATAATCAATATCAGCATCTTCAATCTGAGTAAAAAGTCCTGATCCTATATCTTGTGAAGTTCTGTAATTTTCTTTTTTAAAACCGTAAGTCCCTGCGATACCACAACACTGCGAATTTAACATTTTTAATTCAATATTCGGAATCATCCGCAATAATTCTACCGAATAATACGCCCATCCTAATTTTTCCATATGGCAGGGTGTATGATAAGCTACTTTTATCTTTTTGTTACTGAACTTTAGTACAGGCGATTTTTCCCTGAATAAACGATACAGATACCGGGTAGCCAGCTCAACCTGGTCTCTGACATCAGCTGTATCCATTCCTAACAGATGATCATATTCATCCCGTATCGTAAAAGTACAGGTTGAAGAAGTTGTAATAACAGGCATTTTCTTTTCAATAACAGATTCACGAATAGAAGCCATGTTAACTTTCGCCTGTTTTTTGGCCTGCTCCATAAAACCATTTGAAATAAGAGCGACGCCGCAACATTTCTCTTTTGACAATAATTGAACACCTACTCCACAGGCATTCATTACTTTGACTAAATCTTTTCCTAACTGAGGATTATTGTAGTTAGCATAACATCCGTGGAAAAAACTGACTTGTGAATCATATTCTTTCTGTGTGGGAGCCTGCTTTTTATACCAGCTTTCAAACGTTTGGAAACTATAAGCCGGAAAATTCCGGCGGTGGTCTATCTGTAACGCCTGATCCAACACCTTTTTTACAGGTTTCATTCCCAGAAAACGGTTTATAACAGGCGCGAACGGAGTAGCCATTGTGCCCACCAAATCCGTATGCGATAAGATAAAATCCCGTAAAGAAGGTTTCTTTTTACTGTATTTAATACGGGCAAGCTGGATGATATCTCCTATCCGTACATTGGACGGGCATGCAACCTCACACCGTTTACAGTTAATGCAATATTTTAGTGCTTCATCATAAAAATTTGCTTTTTTCAACCGGAAACGCTCTCCGTCAGGGCCTGCCTGTTTAGGACCAGGATAATCAGGATTTACAGCAACAACAGGACAATATACCGTACAAACCGTACATTTAATACATTGCTCAAAATTAGTACTTACCGTATGCGTATTCATCTTCCACCCTCCTTTACTATTTTATCTGCAATATGCAACGCTGTAAGAATTGAAACACCCCCTCCGGTACCCTCTTTTACAGGGTTAAATCCTTCCAGGATAACACCGGCAACATACAGGTTTTCAACTGTTCTTCCTTTACGTATAGCTTCAAAACCCAACGTAGTAGTTACCCCAAATTGCTGGTAAGCCTGGGGTTCAAAAATATTTCCGGTATACCACTCATTTCTATCCTTGAGATAACTTACATCCAAATTAAAGACCGGTTCATCTATTTTCTCACGGCCAGCCACTAAACCCCGGCTAAAATAACTACCGGTAGCCAATATATAGTTATCGGCTTCAAAGGGGATATTACCATGATTACAAGAGTAAACTCTACGGATACGGTTTTCTTCCATATCCGCACCGGTTACATTATCCCCCATCATATAAACGCCTCCCAATTGTTTAAAATAATTGCAGAGATACTGTTGCATCCGTATGCCTGCAATAGAAGGAGGTAAAGTAGGAACCAGACAAATACTTTTTCCTGTTTCTTCTTCCAGATAACGAAGCATATCTGAAGAAGAAAGGCCTATAGAAGCGGGTAATATGACAGTATCCGACCGGCCACTCTGTTCCTTTATAATCCGGGCAAGTTCTTTTACATTTTCTTGTTTATCCAAAATACGGGCTATATGAGTAGCACGCATACCCGTTGGATTTCGCCGGAGAATATCCAAATCCGGTAAATTAAAAGAATGAATAGTGCAATGAGTTCCGAGTTTCTTAAACTCAGCAGCAATAAACTGAGGATAGAAATCCAAAAATCCAATCGGATTCAGAATCGTAATCTCTTTCCAGGGTAACTTTTTGGAATCTTCACTGGTGATAAAATCCGCGACAGTCAGCCAGGTACGCTTCAACGCTCCCATAGGAGTTACCCGGTAATGATTCTTCTGACTGGTTCCTTTTAGAGGTATACCTATTTGTTTAAAAAATAATTCAGCTTGCCGGGCCAGTTCCTCACAACGTGTTGTGCCCAATTTAGCATACGGATGATCAGGTTCCATCTGTATCAGTTTCCGGAGAGCAGAGAAAGGTTCGGTTACAGCTGTTCCGTCCGGCAGCGTATTCAACAGGTCGAAAGAGCCGGACAAAAAGTGCAGCGCACTTTGCCCCGATGAAACAATCACACATCGCTGTCCTTCCTGGGATAGTCTGATTCCACCAATCAATCCGGCTAAGCCGCCTCCTATTATGACTGTATCAAATTTCATATACTTTTGGTTATTCCGGATTCGCTTCTAAACCACAAACACTCTCATATACCCAACTGGTATATTCACATTCCCGCAAGGTATCTCCCCAGGCTACCGGATAAATGCCTTTCCAACGCTCATTCAGAAAAGCAGACAAATCATTTTTAGCCTGCTTTGTACAGTATACGCCGGCTTCTTCCATTAAACCGGAAGCCCGGCAGGCGCACAACTCACCCTGGCAGGTACCCATTCCTACACGGGTTCTGCGGCGAAGGTCTACCAGTTTCTTTACATTTAATTCTTCTAAAGCATATTTTACTTCACCAGCCGAAACCTCCTCACATTCACAGACCAGGCTGGTATCTGTCAGGCTATTCTCAGCCAGTTTCTCAGCCAGATTACCATGACGGTAAATAGCCGACCTCCGTTGAGTTTCCGGCAAAGCTATTATCTTACGGGTGGTCTCTTCTATATTTTCCCGTGAACCGGGTAGTTTTTCTTCAGCCGTTGTGCAGGAGGCCGTTATATTTAATTTTTTACAAATCAAATCCGTAGCCCATTCCGCCATCAGGCGATAGGTCATCAGTTTACCGCCTGTAATAGTAATATATCCTTCCATTCCATCCCGTTCGGCATGGTCAAGCAATACAATACCACGGCTTACATTCCGGCCGGTTGGGTCATTATCTGCTGCAACCAGGGGACGAACTCCTGCATAGGCACGTAAAATTCGTGTATAGGCTAATTGCGGAGCTAACTTTTCACCCTCTTTTATCAAAATATCCACTTCTTCCGGTGTTACCATCATATTATCAATCTGGTCATAAGGGATATTACTGGAAGTAGTTCCGATTAATGATATAGTATCTCCGGGAACCAGAATATCCGCATCCGCAGGTTTACGGCAACGGTTTAAAACCATATGGTTTACCCGGTGGCCAAAGATAAGCAAGGCTCCCTTAGCCGGGTAACATATGAATTGTAATTCCGGCAAAAGTTGAAATATGTTGCCCCCATATACCTCCCGCATTTACAACGATGGAACCATATATCTTTTTTCCCGATTTCTCAAGATAATCATAGGCTTTCACTCCTATAATCCGGTTTTGCTCCCTGATAAGACCTGTCACTTCATGATAAGTCAAAACTGTCGCTCCATGGTCTTTTGCATCCATTATATTAGATACGGTCAACCGGAAAGGATCTACCGAGCCATCCGGAACCCTTACTGCACCGGTGATTTCCGCATTCACGGAAGTTTCCAGCAAAAGTGCTTCTTTAGGGTCAATTACTTCCGTTTCAATCCCGGCTTTGGTACAAGCCGCTACAAATTTAGCCTGGTAGGCCAAATCATCTTCGGGTAAAGAAACAAACAATCCGTCTGTTTTCTCTATACAATGGCTGGCTATATGCTTAAGAATCTTATTTTCTTTAATACATTCTTCTGCCGATTCCAAATCGGTCACAGCATACCGTGCTCCACTATGCAACAACCCATGATTACGTCCGGTGGCTCCGGTAGCAATATCTTTTCGTTCCAACAATACAGCCTTCAGGCCACGGCGGGAACAATCACGCGCAATGCCGGCACCTGTAGCGCCACCACCGATAATAATAACATCAAAGTATGTACTTAGGTCGAAAGGTTGCATATGGATGGTCTTTTTATTGTTC
>JAJBTP010000518.1 GCA_020860805.1 Tannerellaceae bacterium
GTCTATTTTTGCCAATGAAGCTTTGTAGAAACTTTATTAACTTAATTTTAAAACGATGAACAAATGAAAACTCCAAACCACTCCCACGTACGTGCGTGGATCATTGTACTAATAGGACTCCTATGTATACAGATCCAACATGCACAAACAGGTAGCCCTGTAAAAGTACAGGGGAAAATCCTGGATACAAACCAGGTGGAGATTACAGGCGCTGTAGTCAAAGTTCAAAATCGAGCCGTCGGGACGGCTACAGATTTGGACGGACAGTTTGCCCTTGAAGCAAATGTCGGTGAAACACTTGAAATCTCTTACATCGGTTACAAAAAGCAATACATTAAAGTAGCCGCCTCTCAACATCCTTTGACAATTATACTGGAAGAAGACTCTATTGAACTGGAAAATATCGTAGTCGTAGGATACGGAACTACCCGCAAAGAAAAGTTAACCGGAGCGGTAGCCACAGTTTCTACAGATGACTTTAAGAATCGCCCAATCAATGACGTTTCACTTGCTTTACAGGGAAAAGTAGCCGGGATACAGGTTACCCAACGTTCCGGATAACCCGGTGAAGATGGTGGTGATATCATTGTACGTGGAGTCGGAACCTTTAATGACTCCCCTCTCCTTTGGTAATCATCGACGGATTTAAATCTTCATTCGATAAAGTAGATCCAAAAGATATCGAATCCATGACTGTACTTAAAGATGCCGCATCTGCTGCTATTTATGGAAACAAAGCTGCAAACGGTGTAATCCTTATCACTACTAAAAAAGGACGGAGCGGAAAACTCACCATGGAATATAACGGCTATCTGGCCATTCAGAAAGTAAGCCGTTATCCGAAACTGTTAGGAGCAGTTGATTATATGGAACTTCACAACGAAGCTTCCGATAATTCCGGCAAACAACGCAGTTATAGCGAAGAATGGATTGATAATTTCCGCAGAGGAGACGACCCGGCTAATTATCCGGACCGTAACTGGGCTGATTTCTATTTCAAACCGGCCGTACAGCACAACCACTATATAAAAATGAATGGCGGGACCGACCAGTTAGCCTATTCTCTTTCTTTGGGATACATGGATCAGGGTGGTGTTCTGGAAGGTACAGGTTACGAACGGTTTAACTTCCGCTCCAACACCAACAGTTCTTTTTGGAACGACAAACTAAAAATAGCAACTAATATTTCAGGATATGCCGGAAATAAACTGGACCATCCTTATGGAACCGGATATACTCTTTACCGGATCGCCCAAATGAGTCCGATGGTAAATGCCAAAATGGAAGGCTATGGGTGGACCAGCTGGTTTCAGAATGATGCACTTCGGGAAGCCGGAGGAAAAGAAACCACAGATACCAAAAACTTTAACGGGAACCTGAATCTTATCCTTCAACCCATTTCGCAGTTAAAAATAGAAGCAGCCATCAGTTATGATCGTACCACAGAACTGGGAGAATTATATGCCCCCAATATCACTCTCTATACGATCGAAACAGGTTTGAACGGAGAACAAACCATCGGTAAAAACAATACGTTTGAGTCCGAAATCCGGCAATCTACTTATAACTATGGAAGTTTATCCAGTTACGCAACCATCAACTACTGGATAAATGTAAAAGAAGACCACCACTTCAAAGTATTGGGAGGTGCTCAACAGGGAAAATGGGATAACAAATATTACCGCACTGAACGAAAACGTTTAACCACTAATATACCTTCTCTGGAAGCTGGTGACCCTTCTACACAAAAAACTATAATTGGGGTTCCGAAACGACTTCTTTATCTCTTTTCGGGCGCTTTAGCTATGACTTTAAAGATAAATATCTGTTTGAAGCAAATGTCCGCTATGATGGTTCTTCCAAATTTGCTCCGGGGCAGAAACGGGGCTTTTTCCCTTCTTTCTCTGCCGGATGGCGTATCGGAGAAGAGAATTTTATCCGGACTACCTTCACCTGGATAGATGAACTGAAACTAAGAGCCTCCTGGGGGCAACTGGGGAATGAAAAACTCTGGAGTGCCTATGCAGGTATCGATATCTTATCGGTCGGTAGTTCCCAACTATATCTGGAATAAACAATATTATACAGGTTCATCCACGTCTTATATTGCGAACAAAGATTTGACATGGGAAACAACTACCCAGAAGAATATCGGTTTAGATATTGTATTATTTAAAACCCTCTCTTTCAGTGGAGATTTTTATATAAAAGAAACGGATAATATTCTGATGCAATTACCGGTTTCCAGTACATTCGGATTTACGGAAGACCCCTGGACTAATGCCGGAAAGATGCGGAATATTGGATATGAATTAACGGCTTCGTATAGTAAAGAGGTAATTAAAGAATTAGAACTGCATGGTAGTGCTTCTCTCTCTTACAATAAAAACAAAGTACTGGATTTGAAAGGTCAAAGCCCTATCCTGAATAACAACAAAGGGATTATCCAGATGGAAGGGTTACCTATCAATACTTTATACGGATACGAAATAGAAGGTATCTACCAGAGTGAGGAAGAAATTCACGAACATCTGCAAACATTTGACCGCGACGGAAATCCTGTTCATTCTTATTCCGGATTAATTGCCGCACCGGGAGATATCCGTTTTAAAGATCAGAATGGAGATGGTATTATTGATCTGGATAATGATCGGGTACCTTTAGGCAATCCTTCGCCGGACTATCTGTTCTCATTCTCACTGGGAGGCCGTTACAAAGGATTTGACGTAACTGCTTTCTTCCAGGGTGTATTAGGAGGAAAAGGCTGGAGTCTGGGAGAATTAGTTTCGCCCTTCTTCAACGGATATAGTTCTGCCGCATGGATGGTAGACCGTTGGACACCGGAAAATCCAAACAATACCTACCAACGGGTATTCCATGACAGCCAGCGTGCCAGTATCCGTTCTGCTTACTATGTAGAAGACCTCTCTTATCTGCGCCTGAAAAATCTGGAGGTAGGATATACCGTTCCCCTTCATATAATGAAAAAAATCAAATTATCAGGCGCCCGTATATTTGTCAGCGGACAAAACTTATTTACCCTGACAAAATTCAAAGGTTTTGATCCGGAAACAGCCGGACTGGAATCCACTAAACTCTATGATTATCCTTTGTTGAAAACATTCACAACCGGTCTAAATGTAACATTTTAAGGTATGAAAAAGAATTTTTATTTATCCATTATATTGTCCGTATGTATGCTTCCGACGCTGTCATGTAGTGACTACCTTGACACGGTACCTTTTGACAAAGCATCGCCCGATACATTCCTGAGTGACATTGAACAGGCTCGAAGCCTGCTGGCAGGTATTTACAACTGCTTTTATGACGACAGCCCCAACTACATGTATCCCTATACATTGGAAAACATGTGTGATAATTCTTTCAACCCCAATACATGGGAATCCTCTACAGAAATTGGAAAAGGAACCCATACCTCCACCAGCTGGTGGCCCGAATACAAATGGACAAAAGACTGGCAGGCTATTTCAAGAGCAAATTCTCTGATACGGGGATTAAATGGAAGCAACAACCTAACCCAAGCCGAAATCACCGCCATAACAGCAGAAACCCGCTTTCTGAGAGCCTGGTTTTATTTTGATTTGGTAACTTTTTACGGACGTGTTCCCTTACTGGATGAAGACTCTCCACTGGAGAATCCTGCCCGTGAGGAGATTGAAGAGGTTATGAATTTTGCATATGCAGACGTTGAATTTGCCATCAATAACTTACCACACCTGACCGGTGGGGAATATGCTTCCAAAGGTTCGGCCTACATGTTAAAAATGCGGATGGCACAATATGAATATGATCACCAGACTGTCATTGACTGTGCAAAAGCAATCGAAGAACTCGGATTTTCACTTTACCCGGATTTCCAGACCCTTTTCCTGGAAGATGGTAACAGTGACCCATCCAATAAAGAGGTTATATTGAAAATCAATTATGCAACAGACATCCTCTCCAGCAATATGACCATGCTATGGTACCATTGGAGTTCATTCCATACGACTTTGGATTTAGTAGATTGTTTCTTTACTGCAAACGGTCTGCCTATTAAAGATTTGGTAGCAGAAGATGGAGGAACTATTCAAAAAGACTATACATATAATCCTGACCGGCCCTTTAATAACAGAGACCCACGTTTACATCTCTCTATCCTCTGCCCGGGATATGAATACCGGTTGGATGCCGAATCCCGTTATCAGGAACATTGGATCCCCTCTCATTTGGGTAACTTATCCGGTTTTCGCCCTAAAAAAGGTGCGAATCCATATCTGGAAAATACCAATAATGATGGAAATGATAAGATTCTGATGCGTTATGGAGAAGTATTATTAGCACGTGCCGAAGCAGAAAATGAATTAAACGGTCCGGCGAATGCCTATCCCTTGATTGACCAGCTACGGGAACGGGTTGGTATGGTTACCCTCTCCGAATCTCTCCCCGGACTAACTAAATCAACCATGCGTGAACTTATTCGTAACGAAAGACGTATCGAATTATTCCATGAAGGACAACGTTATCTGGATATACGTAGATGGGGTATTGCAGAAAAAGTAATGGTAGATGCGATAGGTCTGGATGTATCTCTCCTCACCGTGTATACTAACGGAGATATACAGGATAAATGGAAGTATGAATCTATGGTGATAGATAAACGTACGTTTAATAAAAACAGGGATTACCTCTGGCCGATTCCACAAAAAGAAATTAATGCAAATCCGGCTATGAAAGGCGATCAGAATCCTAATTATTAATCTCAAATTACATAGGCATTATGAAAAATAAAATAATATCTATCCTCTTTTTACCCTGGGCCTGTTTACAGTCTGTGAAGAAAAGATTGAATATGTGCATGCAGATTGGGCACGCCCTATCTGGCCGGAAGACGGTTCGACAGTTGAGATTGATTTCTTCAAACCGGATGAAATACAGGTTTTTACCTGGGAAGTAAGAGAAAATTCAACATACAAAATATCCTTTGATGTAAACATGCACTTCGAAAATCCCTATGTTTTTGAAATGGGAACAGCTGATTCTCTGAAAATTACAAACCAGGATTTATTAGAGGTGTTACGCACCGTATGGCCGGACTTTTCCAGTATCAAACGTTTTTTCTGGGAAGTAGAACAAAATACAAATGGCACGATCCGTAATAGCTGGCGTAATTTTAATGCTATGCTGGCCATAGAAAGTTTCACCGATCCACGGGATAACGAACGATACGATGCACAGCAATTCATTGTAAATGATGGTTCACTGATTACCATCATGGCAGAGAATCTACGGGCCTGCTTCTATTCGGATTCTACAGAGTTTGCCATTCCCTATAAAACAGCCGGAACAGAAGATGATGTCTTCAATTACCAGGTAGGAAATTACTATTCGTGGGAAACAGCGTCACGGGTAAGCTGGGACGAAGTAAAAGCTGCTACACTGAATAACGAATATGTACAGGGAGTTTGTCCGAACGGCTGGCACCTGCCTTCGTATGATGAAATTGTCAAACTACGTGAACACATCGGTATGTGGGATGGAGCTTTATACGTTAAAGACCCAACTTACTGGCTGACAACAACGGGTGTTACCAATAGTGCTAAACTGGGCATTATGGGCAGTGGATACTTCTGGAATGAAGATTCCGACGAACCCTCAAACAGTTATTTCAGCGATTATCCGGTTACCGGACTTTGGACAGCCACTCCTTATTTGAAAGGCCTGGAATTGGCCTGGGGTAACATTCCTTTGGATGATGATAAAAATATGGCAGTTGTGATGACTATGTATGATGATGCAGAAAACATCACTCTACAAGGATATGGAATCGTTCCTGGCGGAGAAAACCGTCACTATCCTGTAAGATGTATTATGAATGACATTGAATAACCTTTTAATAGCAATACAATGAAACTATTTCAATATATATTAATCCCTTCTGTATGGCTGGCCGGTATGTTGGCAGCCTGTAACGATGACCATATCCCTGAAGGGCCTGAAGAGACAGATACTGAAGTTTCCTATCCGAACCGTTACTACATTGATCCGGAAAACGGAGCTTATTATAATACCGGACATTCTCCTTCCCAGGCCTGGGAAAGTGTAGAACGATTTGTAGAAAAAACCTGGCAGCCAGGGGATACCATCCTGATTAAACGGGGTACCGTCTGGAATGGTACAATTGAACTCAAAGGAAGTGGTGAACCTGGTAAACCTATTGTATTAGGTTCATACGGAGATGAAGATCTTCCGCTACCGGAAATCAACGGCGAAGGAAAAAAAGACCAGACTATCCTGATAAGGAATGTACAATACTGGGAAATACAGGATTTAAAAATCACCAATACCGGCGAAGAAATTGCACCACGCAGAGCCGGTATCCAGATTACAGCTGATAATATCCCGGGAGGGATAATGAATCATATTCATATTAAAAGATGTATTATTGCAGAAGTAAACGGCAGCAAAACCCATCATAATGGAGGCGGTGTAGGTATTGGTTACTTCAATGTAATTGAAAACGATAATCCCTCCTGTTTTAATGATTTAGTTGTAGAAGATTGTCAGATTATTAATTGCCAGAGGGATGGTCTGACCGGTTATCTGACAACCGGCGACCGTTCCAAACGCAAAGCCAATACAAATGTCGTTTTCCGTGGAAACCTGTTTGAAGGAGTACCCGGTGATCAAATCATCATCAACGGTTGTGATGGAGCAATTGTAGAAAATAATGTGATACGTAAATGTGCACCCGGCGATTTTGCTCCTGACTGGCTGGAAGGTTTCAAAGCAGAAGCTGCAGCAGCCGTATGGTGTATTCACAGTGATGAAACTGTGTTCCGTTACAACATCGTACAGGATCATAAAGCAACCTGGGACGGACAGGCTTTTGACTGTGACCAGAACTGCATGAATACGCTGTTTGAATACAACATCACGTATAACAATGACGGAGGATTCTTCCTGCTATGTCCGGCTGATTACTATTTTAATAACGGCTTTGCGGAATCTGTCGGAACCATTGTACGGTATAATATCAGTATCAATGATGGAGTCCGGGATTATCTCAAAGAAGACGGCACACGCCTGGCTTCTACGGTAGATGTAGTCGGTCGTGTAGTGGATTTCCACTTTTATAATAATACAATTATTAAAACCCAATCAGCCGAAAAAATGCAGACAATAGTGCCTTTACATTCAATAGTCTGACCAATCATGAGAAATCTATGATTATCAGTAACAATATATTCTACAATACCACAGGAGAATATAATGAATTCTGTCGTCTGGATTTTGATAAGCCTACTGAAAACCATACCATTGTTTTCCAAAATAACTGTGTATACGGATACGCTACTCCGGTACCCGGTTCCGGAGAATATAATTCCGGGAATATAACACTGGATCCGCAGTTCGTGAAATTGATAGAAACTTTCTATCAAATAATGACATCATAGACAAAGATGAAGTATTAAACGGTTTAAAACTGGCAACAGGTTCACCTTGTATCGGAACCGGAACAACTATCTCTGACGGTGGCTTCTATCCTCTCACCAAAGATTTCTGGGGAGAAAGTATTAAATCACCAAACAATATGGGAGCGTATAACCATTAAATTATATGAATCATGAATCAAGCAACTAAAAATATAATCTGGATAATTCTGGGAGTTATCTGTCTGGTAAGTGCCTGTAAGCATGAAAATGACTTTTATTTTGCAGGTAAACAACCGGTGTATCTGCTTTATCCGGCACAGGATACCGCCTGGGTGCTGGATTATCAGAAACCGGATACCCTCTATCGTTTTAACTGGGAATCCAAACGAAATTTCATCTATTTCGACCTGGTATTCAGTTTTAGTGAAGATTTGGAAGAAAACAGAACAGAAGTATTCACCGGTTTCACCCGTGATTATTTCATGACTACCATGCAACTGGATACCCTATTAAGTGAAATGGGAGTAGAAATAGGACAAAAGCCCAATTATTCTGGACCGTGAATGTACAGGACCCGGACGCAGGCTGGTGTGATGAAATCCGGAGACTAACAATTACCCGTTGTGATTTACCTACTAATGTTATCCTCCTCAACTATCCGGGTGCACTGGAAACTATTACACTGGAGAAAGAAAATCTGGAAGAAGAAATCCTCTTTACATGGGATTGTAAAACCAATGTGGAAGATTACAGTTTATGGATCAGTTTTAATAAAGACTTTGAAGAGCCCTTACAATTTATTTGTGGCTCCGAAAAAAGTTATAGTTTCACACACGAAGAACTGGATGAATTACTGGCACAACAAGGAGTTGGCAGAGGAAAAGAGATTACTATTTACTGGCAGGTAACAGCAACCGGAAATACCAATAATCCAATTGAAAACAGTGCCGTAAGAGAATCTGCTATCCAGCGCTTTTTACCGGATGCCGTAAAAATTGAACTGAAAGAACCGGCAGATGGTAGTGATGTAGAACTGGCTGTTGAGAATTCTGAAGAGATGATATCATTTACATGGGATTGTGATACAACAGGGGTTTCTTTCCAGGTGCATTTATTTGATTACGAACTGGAGGCTTCCTATACGTTCGACGCAGGCGAGGAAAATAGTTTCTCTGTTTCACAACTGGATTTGGATTTCATTCTGGAACAAACATTTGAGATGGTTGCATCCCAAAAGAAAAAGATATACTGGGAAGTATTATCCAGTGATGAAACAATAGCCATTTCCAGCGATACAGTAATGTTTACAGCCCGTCGTTTCCTGGCCGTATTAAACACACAACCTATTAATCTTATTAACGGACCGGCAGACGGAGCTACTTATATACTGGATTACCAGTCTTCACAACAGGTTATTTCTACAGTAACATGGGATTGTACAGCCCCTAATATAATCTATGTATTAGAGTATAGTTTATCCGATGATATGAGCAATTCAAAAGTAACCGAACTGACTAAGAATAAATCGGTTGACTTTACACACCAACTATTAGATAATATGTTGTCCGATCTGGGAGGTTCCTATCTGACTAAAACCATTTATTGGCGTATTACCAGTTCGGTAACAGTCATGACAGAACCCTCAGAAATACGTAGTATGAACCTAACCGGTATGCTAAGACCTTTTACTGACTACCGGAACCGGAATAATCCGGAGACCTATGAAGTGGTGAAAATTGGGAATAATTTCTGGATGGCAGAAAACTTACGGGCAACTATTTACAGTGATGGAAGTGCCTTCACCACAGTAGATGTTCCTTCAAAAAGTTATGAAGGTGAACCCGTATACAACACCGCTATCACAGGACAATATTACACCTGGCCCACTGCGGTTCGCAACATGGAACTGGCAGGTACCAGTGAAACCACAATTATCCAGGAAGTATGTCCGGACGGATGGCATATCTCTACTGTACAGGACTGGGAGGATTTAATTTCAGACCTTTCAGCTACTCCTGCTATGGAGGTCAAATCAACCAGTTACTGGGCGAATACCTGGGGGATTACGAATAGTAGTGGTTTAAATATCGTTCCATCCGGTGTATTCTGGCATAATAATCTGCAAGTACCCGATAACGGGACTAATAAAGCCTCCTTCTGGACGACTACATTAGAAGCTGAGAAGACTGCATTCATGTACGAACTTTTTGATTGGGAGCAAACAATTATTCCATGGGCTTACCCGAACCGTCCCTGGAGTGAAGGTGATGCAACAGCATCCCGTTTGACAACCGTACGTTGTGTCAGAGATTATAATTAAGCTACTTAGCGCATGAGACTCTATATATTTTCACTTGTTCTTCTTTCTTTCCTGTCCCACGCAAACGGGACAGGAAGAGAGGGGAATAATCAGGACCCTTTTGAAAAAAACAAGGTGAGATTCCGTATGAAATGGTAGGGCGCACAGAAGATATGCCCCCTACCCTCACTTTCGAAGATTGTAGCCTTTGGATTATTACCCCCATCAATGCAGAAGCAGCCTTATTCAGGACACAGGAAGAACGGGTTTTCAGCGAATACAGCGGGAAAGTTATCTACACTGCCTTGAATAAAAATGCAGGATTCAGGATAGAATTAAAAGAGCCTTTGCCTTTGGAAGACTGGGATTGTATAGAACTCTGGAATTACGGTGACCATTGGTGTTGGGGAGAGCCTCATTATACAACAGCTATGAAAGTATATATCCTCATCCGGGACGGAAACGGCCAGGAATACCGGTTTCCTATAGTACAGGCCGGCTACCAGGGATTAATCCACAAATACTGGTTTCTGAGTCATTTCAAACTATCCGACCCATTGCAGGGACTTACTCATTTTATAGGATATGATTTTCATTGTGAAGAACCCGATACAGGCAATGAACATACTATTTATC
>JAJBTP010000421.1 GCA_020860805.1 Tannerellaceae bacterium
CTCATTTACTTATCAGGACGATTATGTAATTATAACAGGTCTAACAGATAATAGCTCTTTGATAATTAAAGGCACTTGTGGTAATAATATTTATAGTGAGAATGTCACGATCCATACCGAAGTAAAGGTAAATGTTCCAAATGGTGATTTTGAAGAAGGGTGGAGTGAATAT
Source organism: Tannerellaceae bacterium (assembly GCA_020860805.1). Taxonomy (GTDB): domain Bacteria; phylum Bacteroidota; class Bacteroidia; order Bacteroidales; family Tannerellaceae; genus UBA4116. The sequence goes on from JAJBTP010000421.1 coordinate 173, forward strand.
TATCATAAAACAATAAATATGAATGGGCGTTTTGGAATGAAAGCAATCATTGGCTCTTCAGTTACATGGAGAAATAACGGGAATCCATTGACAAAAGAAGTAATTGTTCATTCTTTATCTGGATGGATGAATGTAAATTCTAAAACTATGCCACAAAATGCCACAAATGAAAATACCTGGTATATAGTACCTTCTACAGAACGGACAAGTGATTCTTTTGATGGGAGTAATTTTGCGGTCAAAATCAGTAATGTTGGATGGGATAATACCGGAGAAAATATCGAAGATTATATTGCATCTTTTAATTTGTCCGGTAATCCGACTTATAGTGCAACTATTCCAAATATAAAATATCGCTCGGCAGGTAAATTCTTTTTGGGGGATTATAGTTATAACTATGATACACAAATGGATGATTATGATGAAGGGATTGTCTTTACTTCCCGGCCTTCGATTTATCTGGCTATTATAAATATATAGATCTTGGAAACGATGTTGGTGACACTGTCCATATTGTTTTGGAAAATAGAGATGAAAATATAGTTATTGCTGAAGGGTATGAAGTATTAACTGCAATTGAGAATTATGATGAGTTTAAGGTATCTCTTAATTATCAAAACTTATTAGTAAAACCTACTCATTTAAAAGTGATGTTTACTTCTTCAATAAAGTCTTCATATAATCAATCAGAAGAAACGAATGCTATTACAACAGTTAGTAAGGCTACAGCAACAGAAGCTATTTCTACCGGTAGCGAACTTTACCTGGATAACATTCAATTAAATTACGAATAAAATAAAATAACTCAATATGAAAAAGTATTTCAATTATTTACTAACGGCAATACTGATGGTTTCTGTGTTTGTCGCTTGTGACGAAGAGCCGGTTAATAAAGATAAGGGTTCGGAAGTAAAAGAAGGAACGCTGGATTTAGCAGCCTCTTTTAAACTGGAGTTAGATATAGATGAAGAAGTTATTTCGAAAGCTGCTGCAAATGATGAAAATGTAGATGATTATGTAATTAGAATTTATAATACAACCACAAATGAGCTGGTAGAAGAATGGCAGTATAAAGCGGTTCCGGAAATCGTGACTTTAGAAGTCGGTAACTACCGGGTGGAGGCACATTCGCAAATATTAGATATGACAGCAGTAAGTAATACTCCTTATTATTATGGAGCCGTTACCTGTAAGATTGAAGAAAATGAATTGACAACCATAGATAAAATAGTTTGTACATTCCAGAGTATTAAAGTGCGGATTATTTTTACTGATGAATTAGCAGGTAAATTGGATAATGGATATACTGCAACAGTAAATATCAGAGGAATAGAACATACCTTTACTGCAAATGAGTTAAAGGCAGAAAATATTGATGGTTTCATCTTCTTCCCTTCAGACAATGATGACAATATTATGATTATTGTAGAAGTGGATGTTGCAATTGACGGAGTTGCACAATATATAGATAAGAAACAGTATTCAGGTGTATCAAGAGGCCAGTATTATATCATAACGTATGTGTTAAAAGGAAATGGGATAGATGATAATGATGAAGGGCAAATGGATGGCCTGACATTGAAATTGAATGCAGAACTTGAAGTTATATCAAGAGATGTGAATATTCCAGCAGAAGAACCTGTTTTAGACCCAGACCCAACCGACCCCGGAACAACAGATCCGGAGCCTGGTGAAGATTGGGTATTTATTGTGGGAGTAGGTTTTGATATTGATCAGCCACAAATTATACCTAAAGGTGGAAGAAGTATTGTCGTAAATATGAAAGCTGAAAAAGGAATTAAAAATTTGTGGGTAAAAATTAATTCCCCTTATTTGACGGAAGAGTTTCTTAACGGTATCAATTTAGCGAAAAGATTTGATTTGGCATATCCGGGGAGTTCTGAGGATATGTTAACAAGCCTCGAATTTCCTTTAAAGGAAGATGTTATAGATAAGACTGACCTTAATTTTGATATTACTAAGTTTACCGCTCTTATCCTCCAGCCAGGAACTCATGACTTTATCCTTACACTGATTGATAATCAGAATAATTCCCTGACAAAAACATTAAGTCTTATTACTTATTAAGATATGAAACAAAGACTATACTTAGGAACTGTTTTATCCCTGTTACTCTTCCTGGTAGGGAGTTGTACGGATGATTATACGGAAGGAACCGGTAAAGGGAAATTGAATTTAAATATTTCTTTATCTGATCAGGTGGAAGCTGTAACAAAAGCAGATACACAAAATAACTGGAATCCTCAGGATGATTGTCTTATCTCTATTAGTAGTCAGGCAGGTGTGATTCAGAAATATGAAGGGTTAAATGATTTACCGGAAGAACTATGGTTGGTATCCGGTGATTATTCTATTGCTGTTACTGCCGGTGATTCAGTTGCAGCAGGTTTTAATACTCCTTATTATAAAGACCAGGAAAACTTTACCATATCTTCAGGAGAGGTAAAAAATACGGAAGTTATCTGTCATTTGGCAAATACATTAGTGACCCCTTACTATTCGGATGAATTAAAGACTCATCTTGCTACTTATACCCTGACTGTTTATAATACACGGTCTACAGGAGAGTTGATTTTCGATGCTTCACACGAAGGTATTTCCGGTTATTTTATGATGTCTCAAACTGTAAAAGACCTCTATTGGACCTTTAGTGGGCAAACTGTGGATGGTGAAACTTTTAGTAAATCGGATGTTATCAGCAATGTAAAATCCCGTACTAATTATAAAATGAATTTCCATTTCGATCCTTCTTATGAAGATGGAGGAGGTATTCTGGTTGGTATTGAAGTCGTAGAACCTTCTGACGATCCCAATGAAGATGTGGTAACTATTATTATGCCTCCTTCTGTTACAGGACATGAATTTGATATTAACAGTACGGTTTTCCGTCCGGAGGGTTCTTTAGAAGATATAAAAATCTGGATTAATGGCTCTTCAGAAATAAAAAGTGCACTTTTTTCCATGGATGCTTCAACACAGAAAGCTTTTGGTTTACCATCATCTCAATTTGATTTTATAAAGATGGATGCAGAAGTTAAGGAACAATTTGCATCACTCTATAAAATTAGTTGTAAAGAGCAGGCAGAAGATACGGATGGAGATGGTAAAGAAGATGTTTGGCGGATGTTAATTACTATTGCCGGTGAAACCATGGAAACTTTTGAAAATGGTGAGAAATTTTCTTTTACGATTTCTGTTGAGGATGCCAATGGATATACAAAGGAAAAAGTTTTATCTGTAGAGATTACAGACGCAATAGTGATGACGGAAGAAGTAGATATTTATACTGTTTGGACAAACAGAGCAACCTTAAAGGGTAGTATTATAACCCCTACACAGGAAAATATTCAATTCCAGTATAGAAAAATAACGGACCTATCGTATAATGTGGTGGATGTAAATATAGACGGAGATAAATTTACCGCCGATATTCAGGAGCTTGAGCCGGGAACTACCTATGAATTCAGAGCTATTGCCGGAGCCAGTTTTGCAGATACAAAGTATTTTACTACGGAAGCAACTGCCCAATTGCCCAATTCAAGTTTTGAATATTGGCAACAAGTAACAGAAGCAGGAGGTATTTTTGGAAATGTGGCTTTTTGGGCTATATATGGTAGTGGACAAACTAAGTTTTGGGATAGTGGAAATAAAGGTTCTGCCAGTGCTGGAGCAAATGTAACTTATTACGATGAATCTATAGCTGTTCATGGTAGTCGTTCTGCAAGATTAAAGTCAGATTGGCTTGTTATTAAATTTGCTGCAGGTAATTTGTTTACCGGAGAATTTGTCCGATTAATAGGAACAAATGGAGCAGAACTAAGTTTTGGACGTGAATTTACAACTCGTCCAAAAGCCTTAAAATTTTGGTATAAATATGAACCTGTGGCGATAGATAGGGTTGGTAGTGGTTTACCACAAAGTGTAATTGATGATGGTGCGGTTAAAGGAAATATGGATAAAGCACATGTCTATATAGCGTTAGGAGATTGGGGTGAACCGGTGAAAATAGATAATACAGATTTTGAAAATGGATTGTTTAAAACAACCGATCCTAATATTATTGCTTATGGTGAATTAGTAGAGAACCAAACAACAGAAGGCGATTATTATACTACTATAGAATTGGATTACCGTACTTATACACGTAAACCTAAATATATAGTGGTTGTAGCATCTTCCAGTAAATATGGAGATTATTTTACGGGAGGGGCAGGCAGTACTCTATGGCTTGATGATTTTGAATTAATATACGAATAAATACCGTGAAACGAATAATAATACTCTGCTTGTGTGTCCTGTGTACTTGGAGTGCACAGGCACAAAGAAAAAAGATAGATCGGGGAATTGAACAACATACCTTTATTCCAAAAGGATTATGGTTGGTGGGTGGTTCGTTTTCTTATACGGAAATGAGTGCCAATGACTTTAAGTTTCTGGTATTACATGATATCAATGCAAAAGCATATACTTTCTCTGTCGGATCTTCAGCCTGTTATTTTTTCCGGGATAATGTAGGAGTCGGCGGACGTTTCTCGTATGCCCGTGATTTTGCGGATATAGGCGATTTAAATATTAACCTGAACGAAGATTTAACCTTTTCAATTAATGATGCTTCTTTAATACAACATATGTATTATGGTACCGGATTTATCCGTACCTATATGAGCATTGGAAATAGTAAAATTTTTGGACTCTTCAGTGAAGCACGGGTTACATTTGGTGCCGGACAGGGAAAAACTTCATCAGGCAGTGCGGAAACGCTGGATCAGATTTATCAGAATATTAAACGTCTGCAGGTAGGATTTTCGCCGGGATTGGTTGCTTTCGTAACGGATAACGCAGCAGTCGAAGCGTCAGTAGGGGTGATGGGATTTGATTCACGTTGGATTAATCAGGATCATAATAAAGTAGAACAGGGAACCTTTCGTTCTACTTCTGCTAAATTTAAGATAGACCTGTTTTCCATTAACCTGGGAATGTCTTATTATTTCTGATGTCAATGAATAACAAGAAGATGGGCAAAGGTAAATACCTGTTAGGAATAGTATTGGTTATAGGAGCGGCTGTTCTGTTGTATATGTGTAACAGAAAAGAGGTACCTGTAATTGAAGATATCTTACCCGTTGATAAAGAAAAAGAGCATCAGGAAAAAACAGAAACGGTATCTGATATCGACTTTCCGGAAGTAGTGAAAGAAACTGAACCTATTGAAAAAGTAGTTCAGTATGCTCCACCTCAAAAAAAGAAAATCATTCCTGCACCCGTGACTGAACCGGAGGAAATAGCACCTATGGAGCAACCCATAAAAAAGCCTGAAGAAAAAGAAGAAGAAAAAAATGTTCCGGTTCAGGTAGAAGAAGTAGCTCCTGTACAGCTTCAGGAAGAATTCATCCCGGTTGTATCTGAAGTTCCTTTGACTCGCAAAACTTTTGACCGCGGAATTAAAAAAAGTGTTTTTACCCCCAAAGGGTTGTGGATGGTAGGAGGAACATTCTCTTATACAGAAGCAAACGGAAGTGATTTTAATTTTTTGGTATTGAAAAATATGCAGGGAAAAGGATATTCTTTTTCTGTTAGTCCTGCTTTCTGCTATTTTTTCCGGGATAATATGGGCGCGGGCGGCCGGTTTACCTATTCCCGTGAATTTGTTGATTTAGGAAATATTGATATAGAACTGAACGAAGATTTAACCTTTAAGATAGATAATGCCTCCATGATAGAACATATGTTTTATGGAACCGGCTTTATCAGAATGTACACAAATCTGGGTAATAGCCTGCGGATTGCTCTTTTTAATGAAGCCCGTTTCACCTTTGGGGCCGGGCAGGCAAAGACTTTTTCAGGAACCGGACAAACACTGGATGGTGTTTACCAGAATATAAAACGGTTGCAGATTGGTATGTCTCCCGGAGTAGCCGCATTCATTACGAATGATCTGGCTATTGATGTCTCTATAGGTGTATTAGGATTTGATACCAAATGGATTAAACAGGATCATAATAAAGTCGTACAAGGATCTTATCATAATACTTCCGGAAAATTTAAAATTGACCTTTTTCGATTAATCTGGGCCTGGCCTATTATTTTTGAAATGTAAAAAATGAAACTATCTGAATATATGAAGACAAAAGTCACACTTGCAGTTGTATTTACAATCAGTTTGTTATGGAGTGGTTGTATCGAAAATGATGTGGATTATCCCTACGTTGGCGGGATTATTGACGAATTTGAGGTAGAAGGAATGGTAAGAAGTGCTACTATCAATCGTACTACCCGTACGGTAGAAGCAGAAGTAAGTGATAAGGTAGATCTTTACAATCTGACTATTACACGTCTGAAAGTAGAAAATAATGCCAGTATTTTCCCGGATGCAACTAAATGTATTGATGCTACGGCCTTTCCGGAGAAAGGATTTGCGTCGCTGGATAGTATCCCCGAAACAGCCAATACAAAAGTAAATTTCAGTACCCCTGTTAACTTTCTGATTCAAACCTATCAGGATTATGACTGGACAGTCACTGTAACCCAGGAATTAGAACAATATTTCCTGCTGGACGGCGATGTGCAGACCAAAGAAGAATGTTTTGATAATGACGCTCGTATCGTATATGTTTTTGTAGAGGAAGGAACTGATCTTTCTAATCTGGTAGTCGATAACGTACAATTTGTAAGTCCAGTGGAAACCCTCTCTCCGGAACCCTGGGATGTAACTGATTTCAGACAAAAAGTAGAATTTCAGGTAACCGTTTTCGGACGTACTGAAGTATGGAGTGTATATGTTGTTCATGAAGATGAAGTAGAAATGGAAGCTTCTGCATTTCCCCGTACAACACAGGCCGTTATTTCCGGAACCTGCCGGATAAATACTGGTACGGAGTTTTTAATTGAATATAAACGGATAAATGCCAAAGAATGGATTGCTGCCGATGGGCAGGTTGAGGTTGTAGGAAACAATTTCACTACTCTTATTTCCGGCCTGTCACCACGGGTTACCTATAATTACCGGATAACGGTAGATGGGAAAGTCTATGAAGAAGAAGAATTTGAATTTACGACAGCCCATAAAGAAGACTTACCCAATGGCAGTTTTGATGAATGGCATTTAGAAGGTAATAGAATACAAAATCCATGGGCCAGAACAGGTACACAGTTTTGGGATACAGGAAACAGAGGAGCCACTATAGCGGGAGGTAATAGCAATACCGTACCGGATAATCAAAACATTGTAACGGTTTCAGGATATTCGGCTAAATTGGAATCGTTGGCCGTATTCGGAATAAAACTGGCCGCAGGGAGTATATTTACCGGACGATATGTAGAAACAGATGGAACAAATGGTATTTTAAGTTTTGGACGTTCTTTTAAGTCTTTCCCGACGAAATTGAAATTTAGTTATAAATATACCTCTGCCACTATTAACCGTTCGGATGATAGTTCTAACTCACCCTCAAAACCCGCCATGGATGCCTTATTGTGCCGGCCGGACTCATGCCATGTCTACTGGGCACTGGCTGATTGGGAAGAGCCATGGGAAATAAGAACGAAATATTCCGTAAGACAGCTTTTTGAACCGGATGATGAGGGTATCATTGCTTATGGTGAATTTATTTCTGGTGAAACTACCACAGATTTTCAGTCTGTAATAAAAGATTTTGAATACCGTGCGAACCGTGTTCCCCGCTATTTGGTGATTGTGGCTACATCCAGTAAATATGGTGACTATTTTACAGGTGGAACGGGTAGTACGCTCTGGTTGGACGAAATGGAGTTACTCTATGATTAACAAGTAATTTTTCATACCTTTGTGCCTCAAAAAGAAAGCGCAAAGGTATGGAAAAGCAATTTAAAAGAACGCTGATTACAACGGCTCTGCCGTATGCAAATGGTCCGGTGCATATTGGCCATCTGGCCGGAGTATATGTGCCGGCTGATATATATACCCGTTATTTACGTTTAAAAGGACAGGATGTCCTGATGATTGGAGGCTCTGACGAACATGGAGTACCAATTACATTACGGGCTAAAAAGGAGGGAATTACTCCACAGGATGTGGTAGACCGTTGCCATAGAATCATTAAGCAGTCGTTTGAAGATTTTGGTATCACTTTTGATATCTATTCCCGTACCACTTCACAGACCCATCGTCAGGTCGCTTTGGATTTCTTCCGTGCCTTATACGAAAAAGGCGAATTTATCGAAAAAACAAGCGAACAATATTACGACGAGGAAGCGAAACAATTCCTTGCCGACCGGTATATTACCGGAACCTGTCCCCATTGCAAGAATGAGAACGCATATGGTGACCAGTGTGAGGCTTGCGGAACATCCCTAAGCCCTACCGACCTGATTGAGCCCCGCTCGGCTATCAGTGGCAGTAAACCGGTCTTAAAAGAGACGACTCACTGGTACCTGCCTCTGGATAAACACGAAGCCTGGTTGCGCCAATGGATTCTGGAAGACCATAAAGAATGGAAACCCAATGTTTACGGACAATGTAAAAGCTGGCTGGATATGGGATTACAACCCCGTGCGGTAAGCCGTGATTTGGATTGGGGTATTCCTGTGCCGGTAGAAGGTGCGGAAGGAAAAGTACTGTATGTATGGTTTGACGCCCCTATCGGATATATCTCGAATACAAAAGAGTTACTGCCGGATAGCTGGGAAACCTGGTGGAAAGACCCCGAATCTAAAATCGTTCATTTCATCGGAAAAGATAATATTGTATTCCATTGTATTGTATTCCCTGCAATGCTGAAAGCAGAAGGAACCTTTTGTCTGCCGGAAAACGTACCTGCCAACGAGTTCCTGAATCTGGAAGGTGATAAAATTTCGACCTCCCGTAACTGGGCCGTATGGTTACATGAATACCTGGAAGAATTCCCCGGAAAACAGGATGTTTTACGCTATGTACTGACAGCTAATGCACCGGAAACCAAAGATAATGACTTTACCTGGAAAGACTTCCAGGCACGCAATAACAATGAACTGGTAGCAATTCTGGGAAACTTTGTTAACCGTGCTCTGGTATTGACTCAAAAATATTTTGAAGGGAAAGTACCGGCCAGAGGCGAACTGACGGAATATGATCAACAAACTTTCACGGATTTTGCGAATGTAAAACAGGATGTGGAACGTTTGCTGGAAACATATCATTTCCGGGATGCACAGAAAGAAGCAATGAATCTGGCTCGTATCGGTAATAAATATCTGGCGGATATGGAACCCTGGAAACTGGCTAAAACAGATATGGAACGGGTAGCTACTATCCTGAATATTGCTTTACAAATTACAGCCAATCTGACCATTGCTTTCGAACCTTTCCTACCGTTCAGTATGGTTAAACTCAATCAAATGCTGAATGTAGAACCCTTAGGATGGGATCGCCTGGGAGCAACAGATTTATTACCCGAAGGACATCAACTGAATACACCGGCACTTCTTTTTGAAAAAATAGAAGATTCGGTCATTGAAGCACAGGTACAAAAACTCCTGGATACAAAAAAAGCAAACGAAGAAGAAAACTATAAAGCCAATCCTATCCGTGAAAACATCAACTTCGATGACTTCGCTAAATTGGATATACGCGTAGGAACCGTATTGGAATGTGCCAAAGTACCCAAAGCAGATAAACTCCTTCAGTTCCGGATTGATGACGGACTGCAACAACGCACCATCGTATCCGGAATCGCCCAACATTACAGCCCTGAAGAGTTAGTAGGCAAACAAATTTGCTTCATAGCCAACCTGGCACCCCGTAAACTCAAAGGAATCGTATCAGAAGGCATGATTCTATCCGCAGAAAACTTCGACGGAACTCTATCCGTTATTACTACAGAGAAAGAAGTAAAGCCCGGTAGTGAAGTAAAATAAATATAAAAAATATATTTTTTCCACCAAAATGCCCTTCACCCTTCACTTCTCTTATATTTCATTGATCATAAGAAAGTAAAGGTGAAGGGCATATTCTTCACAACCCTTCACAGCGTAGCGAAGACGCTATGCCCAACCAGATCATATTGGCTCTCAATTCCTCTCTTGATAGAGGCAAAGGATGTGTCATAAAAAGAAAGTAAAGTTTATTC
>JAJBTP010000438.1 GCA_020860805.1 Tannerellaceae bacterium
CAACTCTTCTTTCAAATATACTATTTTTATACTGCAAAACTAAATGTGTTATAATGGCATAGGCAATTATAGTATTATCTGCGGTTATTATTTAAATTGTGTCTGTGGGATAGCTGTTTGTTGATTTGTTAGCGATAGTTCCGGATATGACACACCCCTGACCCCTCTCGAGAGGGGAACTGTTTTACTTTTTTCTCTCTTTCAATTTTTTGATGATTTCCAGGGTGGCGGGGAGGTTGGACAGGACAATAAGCAGGAGGATAAACCAGGGGATGTTGTCCCGGACGAAGGGGACGTTGCCCAGGAAATAACCGGCATAAATGAGGGATACATTCCAGAAAATGGCTCCTGTAATAGTGAAGTAAATGAAACGGTTGTAATCCATCTTTCCCATGCCTGCAATGAAGGGGGCAAAGGTTCGGACGAAGGGGACGAATCGTGCCAGTACGATGGTTTTGCCTCCGTATTTTTCATAAAACCGGTGGGTGGCTTCCAGATGCCTGGGTTTGAGGTAACGGGGGTTGGGGGTACGGGTGAGCCGTACGCCTAACTTACTACCGATGGCATAATTGGTTATATTGCCCAGAATAGCGGCAGCAATAAACAGGAGGACAATCAGATGGACATTCAGGTGGTTGGCCGGCGCTGCTGCCAGTGCACCGGTGACAAACAGTAAGGAGTCGCCCGGTAAAAATGCCATAAAGAATAATCCTGTTTCACTGAAAATGACCAGGAATAAAATCAGATAAATCCAGTTTTTATATATCGTAATCATCTCTCCCAGATAGACATCCAGGTTTAAAACAATATCAATTAATGTTTGTAAATACTCCACTTTGTTTAATTGACAATTGACAATGAACAGTTGACACTCCGAGGCAACCGGCAAGGCGCAATTTGTTTGGGGTGCGAAATTATATCTTTTTTCTTAAACTGGAAAATCAGAGTTGTTGTTCGGAACCGGAAGGAAAAATAGGGGATATGTTATAAAATTGTCAATTGTCAATTGTCAATTGTCAATTGTTTCCTTAACTTTGTCTTCTTAAATGATAAGCAATAAATATTTACTAAAAATAAGAGCGATACCAGAGTGACCGAAGAAGAGGGAAAAAAAAGCCTTAACTTCATTGAAGCTATTGTAGAGAAGGATTTGGCGGAAGGTAAAAATGACGGACGGATACAGACGCGTTTTCCGCCGGAACCGAATGGTTATCTTCACATAGGCCATGCGAAGGCTATTTGTCTGGATTTTGGTATTGCTGACCAGTACAAGGGTATTTGTAATCTGCGTTTTGATGATACCAATCCGGTGAAGGAAGATGTGGAGTATGTGGATTCTATTAAAGAAGATATTCAATGGCTGGGATTCCAGTGGAATGAAATATATTATGCGTCTGATTATTTCCGGCAGTTGTATGACTTTGCTGTGCAACTGATAAAAGAGGGAAAAGCGTATATTGACGAACAGAGTGCGGAAGTGATAGCACAGCAAAAAGGGACTCCGACCCAGCCGGGTACGAATAGTCCTTACCGGGACCGTCCGGTGGAAGAGAACCTGGATTTATTTGAACGGATGAATAAGGGGGAGTTTGAAGAGGGGCGTATGACTTTACGTGCCAAAATTGATATGGCTTCTCCGAATATGCATTTCCGTGACCCGATTATGTACCGCATTATTCATCATTCGCATCATCGTACCGGAACGGAATGGAAAGTGTATCCGATGTATGATTTTGCGCATGGACAGAGTGATTATTTCGAAGGAGTGACGCATTCGTTGTGTACCCTGGAGTTTGAAGTACACCGTCCGTTGTATGATTATTATGTAGACTTGCTGGCAACCGGTGAATACCGTCCCCGTCAGATTGAGTTCAACCGTTTGAACCTGACTTATACGGTGATGAGTAAGCGTAAACTGCTTCAGTTGGTTAAGGAAGGATTGGTGAACGGGTGGGACGACCCGCGTATGCCGACTATCTGTGGCTACCGCCGTCGTGGATTTACCCCTGAGTCTATCCGTAATTTTATTAATAAAGTCGGTTATACCAAGTATGATGGTATAATTGACGTTGCTTTGCTGGAACATTCTATCCGGGAAGACCTGAATATGCGTGCTCCCCGTGTTTCGGCTGTATTAGACCCTGTTAAACTAATCATTACCAACTATCCGGAAGGACAGGTGGAAATGATGGAGGCTATTAATAATCCGGAGGATTTATCAGCCGGCAGTCATGAAATAGCCTTTACCCGTGAACTTTTTATTGAGCGGGATGATTTTATGGAAGACGCACCGAAGAAATTCTTCCGGATGACACCGGGACGTGAAGTACGGCTGAAAAATGCCTATATTGTGAAGTGTACAGGTGTTAAGAAGAATGACGCAGGAGAGATAGTAGAGACATATGCAGAGTATGACCCGTTGACACGTACCGGCATGCCGGAAAGTAACCGGAAAGTAAAAGGTACTTTGCACTGGGTATCAGCAGAACATAGCCTGCCGGCGGAAGTTCGTTTATATGACCGCTTGTTTATGGTGGAAAATCCTTCGGAGGAAAAAGAGAAAGATTTTCATGAATTGCTGAATCCGGATTCGTTGACTATCCTGAAAAATTGCCGGGTGGAAATGGAGTTGCAGCAGGCGAAGCCGTATGACCACTTCCAGTTCCAGCGCCTGGGATATTTTAACCTTGACCCGGATAGTACGGAGGGCCATTTGGTCTTTAACCGTACCGTATCTTTGAAAGATAGCTGGAGCAAGGTGAAAGATAAGTAATTTATACACGGTAGTTAAGGCTGGTAGCAGGCTTTGACTACCCATAAATAGATCGGAATATATGAAGAAAGATGAGGCCTCAAAACAACTGTTCAATCGTTTTCTTACAGCCTGGCAGGAAGGTAAAGAGCCTTATTTTGATGCTGACGAGATAGACCGTCTTTTAGACAGTCTGGAAGAGGCAGACGACTGGACCTACTATGATGAAATTGTACGGCTGGGTATGCGATTGCATCCTGCGCACCTGGAGTTGAAACTCCGGCAGTGTAAGTTGTATATTATCCGGCACAAATTTGCACAGGCGCTTGACCTGCTGGATTCGCTGGCGGAACCTCCCGGACAGGACCTGGATATGTTACGTTTGGAATGCTATTGTAATCTTCATAAATATGAAAAAGTGCTTTCGTGGCTTCAACACCTTGAAGACATATAATGTGACTATATGGAACCTTTGTATGAGTATGTAGTAGGTGTACTCAATGATTTGGACCGGACCGAGGAGGCACGGGTCATTCTTATGAAGGGGCTGAAGTTGTATCCGGATAACCTGGTGCTGAAAGATGAGCTTTGTTATATTCTGGAAGCAGAGGGCAAATTTACGGAAGCCATTGTACTGTGTAATGAGTTGATTGATAAAGACCCTTTTTCGTATGAAACCTGGTTTACACTGGGCCGTTTGTATTCGATGGTGGGTGATTTTGATAAAGCGGTCGAAGCGTTTGACTATGCTATGGCTTGTGACGAATCGGATTTGGAACTGAAAATACTGAAATCCTATTGTTTGTTTATGAATGAACATTATGAAGAGGCTATTGAGGCGTATAAAGAGATTGTAACCGATGATGAGTCGCGCGAGCGGATTAAACCCCTCATTGCAGAATGTTATATCAAGCTGAACCGGTTTGAGGAATGTTATGATATTCTGAAAGACTATTTAGCTTCGCCGGGTGTTGATTCGGACCCCAGTATGTATCTTAATTTTATCCGCTGTTGTGTGGAACTGGGATATGATGATGAGGCGCTCAAAACGTTGAAAAAGGCTATAAAGACTTTTCCGGATGATATCCGTATCCTTTCTTTACAGGCGCTGAATTATATTGAGAGTGGCCAGGAGGAGCGGGCACTGGAGATTACAGAGAAGATATTCAGCCGGATTGAATCCGAAGTGGAAGAAGAACCTATTTTGCTGAAGGATTTCTTTCATAATAGTGTGCACCTTTATTTCAATGGAAACCTGAGCCGGGCGTATAAGTTTTATAAGAAGGTGTTTGACGTGCACGCCGGTTTACCTTTTGCACATATACAGCGGGCTATGGCTTATTATAACCTTGGGGATATGGAGCTGTTTAGCCAGTCTTATAAGGAAGCCTCTGCCAATGAGATTGCTGAATTCATGCGGATGACAAGTATTGAACGCAGTAGGGGGCAACTAATAAAGCATATCCCGGCTGCCCAATTAACAAACGATTATTTACAAAACAAAGACAATAACAATTAAAAAAACATGAGCCAAACAAGTCTAAGTGATTATCTGTTAGTCGCCTTAAACGGCATGTGGCTGGGGGCTGCCGACGTGGTGCCGTGTGTATCCGGGGGTACGATTGCTTTTATTGTAGGAATTTATGAAGAGTTGCTGGACTCCATAAAAAGTATCAACTTCACGAATCTGAAACTGTTGTTCAGTGGGAAATTGGTGGCTTTCTGGAAAGCGATAAACGGCTCTTTTCTTTTTTCTCTGGTGTTGGGTATTGCCATCAGTATCTTTTCTTTGGCTAAACTGATTACCTGGTTGCTGGAAAATCAACCGGTTCTGGTCTGGTCGTTTTTCTTTGGTTTGGTCATGGCTTCTACCTGGATTGTTGCCAAAGAGGTGAAAGGGTGGAACTGGAAAACTGTACTTTGTTTTATTGCCGGAGCGGTGGGTGCTTATTTTATCACTGCGGCGACTCCTGTACAACAGTACACTGTGTTGCCTTTGTGGTATGTTTTTGTAGCGGCTATGATTGCTATTTGTGCTATGATTCTGCCGGGTATATCGGGTAGTTTTATTCTGGTCTTATTAGGGGCGTATGAATATATAATGACAGCAGTAAAAAACCTGAATGTTTGGGTTATACTGGTTTTTGTGTGTGGTGCGTTTTTTGGTGTTACTTCTTTTGCCCGTGTCTTGTCTTTTGCATTAAAACGGTATCGTGATATTACGTTGGCTGTACTGTCTGGTTTTATGTTGGGTTCTTTGAATAAGGTGTGGCCCTGGAAAGATGTATTTACCGGACAGAATCATCTGCCTGACCAGCTTGTCTGGCAGGGAATCCTATTAATTATTATTGGTTTTGGTTTGGTGTGGTCGTTGGAACGGCTTTCTTCAAAATCTGAAAAGCAGGAAGCATGACGCAACCATTGCTGCAGGTTGGCATATTAACCGCTGAAAAACTATCCTTTATTTTACACGGTATTTACCGGAGTGTTCTTTCTGTAACAGAAACCGGGAAGCTCTACACTGTGCAATGGGAAGACGGGAGGATTCGACTGGACGGACAGGCGTATGAGGAGGTCTGTTTTGACCCGGTAGATGAATCCGGCTTTTTTACGCTTCCGGAGGTGACTATCGGGGTCAACTTTCATTGGGAGCGAAAAGAGGAACAGTCGTTTCGGGGGGCACTGAGATTGGTGGCCACGCCGGAAGGCATAGTGGTGATAAATAGTATCCCGGTGGAGGCGTATCTTACCAGTGTGATTTCGTCGGAAATGAATGCTTCGGCTTCGAAAGAGTTTTTGAAGGCGCATGCGGTGATTTCGCGTAGCTGGCTGTTGGCTCAACTGGAAAAGAATAACTCTATCCGGACGGAGCAGTCTGTCTATACCCGTTCGCAGGTTACGGATATGGAAATGATTCGTTGGTATGACAGGGAAGACCACCGGTTGTTTGATGTTTGTGCAGACGACCATTGCCAGCGTTACCAGGGGATAACCCGTGCTTCGTTGCCCATCGTCCGGGAGGTGATAGCTGAGACACAGGGGGAAGTGTTGTGGTATGACGGCCGGATTTGTGATGCCCGTTTTTCTAAATGTTGTGGAGGGGTAACCGAACAGTTTGAATATTGCTGGGAACCGGTGTCTCATCCGTATCTGGCTGCCCGGAGGGATGATGTATCTCAGGACTTTCCGGATTTGACGGATGAAACGAATGCTATCCGGTGGATTCGTTCTTCTCCTGAGGCTTTCTGTCATACGCAGGATAAGAGGATACTGGAACAGGTGCTGAATCAGTATGACCAGGAGACGGTTGATTTTTATCGCTGGCAGGTTTCCTACGGTGCGGAGGAACTGGACCGGCTGATTAGAAAGAAAAGCGGGATTGATTTTGGTGAAATCCTGGCGATTGAACCGGTGAAAAGAGGGTTGTCCGGACGTTTGGAGAAACTGCGGATTGTGGGTTCGCTGCGTACGTATGTGGTAGGAAAAGAACTTGAAATCAGGCGTATTCTTTCGGAGAGCCATTTGTATAGTTCGGCTTTTGTGGTGGAAAAAAGGGTTTCGGAAACGGATGGTTCTGTTATGTTTGTTTTTACCGGTGCCGGCTGGGGCATGGTGTTGGCTTATGCCAGATTGGGGCTGCTGTCATGGGCGACCGGGGGTATTCGTATAAAGAGATATTGGCTTATTATTTCCGGGATGTGGTGATAAAAAAGAAATACTAAATAAAGAGTAGTTGGTAGATGGTAGTTAGTAGTACGTTCATTTCACTCACTTAGTAGAAATACTAAACGAGCAATGCGAGTCTTCTACTAACTACTAACTACCAACTACTAACTACTAACTACCAATGAAATGAATAGTTATATTATACTTTTTATTATTGCTGCTTATTTTGGGGTGTTGTTGCTCATTTCTTATCTGACGGGACGGAAGGAGGAGACGGGGAATGATGCTTTTTTTCTGGGTAACCGCCAGTCGCCCTGGTTGATTGTTTCTATCGGGATGATTGGTACTTCTTTATCCGGGGTGACGTTTGTTTCTGTTCCGGGTATGGTACGGGGTATTGATATGACATATATGCAGACGGTATTTGGTTTTTTTGTGGGGTATATTATTATTGCCAGGGTATTGCTTCCTCTTTATTATAAATTGCAACTGACTTCTATTTATGCGTATCTGGATGACCGTATGGGGCGCCGGAGTTATAAAACCGGGGCTTCTTTCTTTCTGCTTTCCAAAATTATAGGGGCGGCTGCCCGGTTGTATCTGGTGGTGTTGATTTTGCAGAATTATGTTTTTTCTACCTGGCATATTCCGTTTGGGGTGACTGTAACAGGGAGTATTTTTCTGGTGTGGCTTTATACGTACCGGAGTGGGATAAAGACGATTATCTGGACGGATACTTTACAGGCTATTTGTTTGGTTGTTATGCTGGTTATTATTATCTGGCAGGTAAAAGACAGGATGGGGCTGGATTTCTCTGGCATGGTTTCGACGTTGGTGGAGAGTCCGCATTTCCGGATATTTGAGTTTGGTGACTGGCATAGTACGCAGCATTTTGCCAAACAGTTTTTCAGTGGTATTTTTATTACGATTGTTATGACGGGTTTGGACCAGGATATGATGCAAAAGAATCTTTCCTGTAAGAATCTGAAGGAGGCGCAGAAGAATATGTACACGTATGGTTTTGCTTTTACGCCTGTTAATTTCCTGTTTTTATCTCTGGGGGTGTTGTTGCTTACACTGGCTTCGCAGCAGCAAATCCCGTTGCCGGCTCTCAGTGATGATATTCTGCCTATGTTTTGTACTTCCGGTATTTTGGGTCATTCCATCCTGATATTTTTTACGATTGGTATTATTGCGGCTGCTTTTAGTAGTGCGGATTCTGCTTTGACGGCTCTTACTACGTCTTTTTGTGTGGATATTCTGGGTATAGAGCGGGAGGAGGCGAAGCAGGCGAAGCGTATCCGGTTACGGGTTCATTTGCTTATTTCGGTTTTATTTGCTGTGATTATTCTGCTTTTCAGGGTGATTAACAGCCGGAGTGTCATTGATGCTATTTACATGATTGCTTCTTATACATATGGGCCTTTATTAGGGTTGTTTGTGTTTGGGCTTTTTACCAAACGTTTTCCCAATGATAAATGGGTTCCTTTTATTTGTATGTTGTCTCCTTTTATCTGTTTTGCTATTGATTATGGGGCGAAGTTGTATTGGGGATATACATTCAGTTATGAAATGTTGATGCTCAACGGGGCGTTGACTTTTGGCATGTTGTGGTTGACCCCCAACCCCCTAAAGGGGGAGCTTAAAGGGCGGGTATGTTTTTTATGCTTATCTTTGTGTGGAAAATACTGGAATATTATAGCAGAAGATATAAAACAAACTAAATCCAATACTTCTTTTAAGGGAATAGGGAGTGCGCGGTTTCTGATGAGTAACACGGATGTAAAGAAATGCCCGGAGGGTAACTGGCCGGAGTATGCTTTCATCGGACGGAGTAATGTGGGGAAGTCTTCCCTGATTAATATGCTGACCAATCATAAGGGGTTGGCTATGACTTCGCAAAAACCGGGTAAAACTCAGTTAATTAATCATTTTGTCATTGATGACCAATGGTATCTGGTGGACCTGCCTGGTTATGGGTATGCCCAGCGGGGAAAGCAGGGACGCGAGAATATCCGGCGTATTATAGAGAGTTATATTCTGGAACGGGAACAGCTGACTTGTCTTTTTGTGTTACTGGATTGCCGCCATTCGCCTCAGAAAATTGATTTGGAATTTATGGAGTGGCTGGGAGAGAATGGGATTCCTTTTTCTATTATTTTTACCAAGATTGATAAGATTTCAAAATCCCGTTTAAAGGAGAATACTAAAGTATATACGGATAAGTTATTGGAGACCTGGGAAGAATTACCTCCTATCCTGTTTTCTTCAGCAGAGAAGAGGGAAGGACGGGAGGAAATTATCCGGTATATTCTGGATATTAATACGGGTTTAAAAGAGCAGGCTGATTAATAAGGCTACATTCAGGACGGTAACAATGATACCCAGTAGTATCAGTAGTATCCGGGTGGAAGGTTTATTGGCATATTTACCCATTACTTTTTTATTGGAGGTAAGGTACACTTGTGTAAAGACGGTGATGGGTAGCTGGATGCTCAATAGTATTTGTGAAATAATTAATCCCCGGAAGGGGGTCCTGAATAAGGAAGATAATGGCTACTGCCGGAAGAAAGGATAATAAAACGCCTGTTTTGGTTTCTTTGTTTTTTTGTGATGGTAGGTGTTGCCTGAAAAGCCTGTAAAGATGGAGCCCCCGGCAATTCCGGAAGTAATGGTGGAGGAGATACCTGCCAGCAGCAGTGCAATAGCAAAAATAATGCCTGCACTGTTTCCCACTAAAGGTTCGAGCAGTTTCTGTGCCTGTTCCAGTTCATCTACCTGCATTCCTTTTTTGAAGAACGTGGATGCCGCCAGGATAATCATGGCGGAGTTAATGGCCCACCCTACGGTCATAGAGAGGAGGGTATCACAAAATTCGTATTTTAATTGTTTTTGAATGATGCATTCGTCTTCCAGGTTCCATTCCCGGCTTTGAATGACTTCGGAATGCAGAAAGAGGTTATACGGCATGACAACTGCGCCCAGTACACTGGTAATAATAAGGATTGAATTAGGGGGGAAGTGGGTTTTATCCATCCGGTAACGGCTGCACTCCAGCTGACATCTACCAGTATGAGTTCATAGAGGAAAGAGAGTCCGATGACGGATACGAAGGCGATGATAATTTTTTCTATTTTGCTGTAGGTGTTTGTAAATAGCATCAGAAGGCTTACGATAGTTACAATCACGGCTCCTATACGGATGGGTACCCCGAATAGCATACGCAGGGCAATAGCTCCTCCTAATATTTCTGCCAGGGAGGTTGAGATACTGGCTAACATGGCGGAGATAAGAATGGGTTTACTATAGGCTGGCCGTATGTATTTATTAATTGCTTCGGACAGGCATAAGCCCGTTACAATACCCAGGTGGGCTACATTATGCTGAATAATAATCAACATAATGGAAGAAAAGGTAACTACCCAAAGTAAGGCATACCCGAAAGATGAACCGGCTGCCAGATTGGTAGCCCAGTTGCCCGGGTCGATGAATCCTACGGTGACTAATAATCCGGGTCCGATGTATTTAAATAATGCAAGTTTTTGTGGTTGTTGGCACTGGTTCATATCTGCATTCTATACGTATTCTTGGTTGTTTATTCCTGTATGAAACAATTTTCATACAGAATAGGTTGTTGAATGCTGATAAATATACCGTCTTACGGAAAAGTCAGAATGAATGTTGTCAGTTGGGTGGATGGGTTGCTTTTCAGGGTGATGCTGCCGCCGGACAGCCGCATAATCTGCCGGGAAATGGATAATCCGATACCGCTGCCTCCTTCTTTGGTGGTAAAGAAAGGGATAAAGATATGTTCGGCTTCTTCGGGGG
>JAJBTP010000303.1 GCA_020860805.1 Tannerellaceae bacterium
TATCTATCTTTTGCGATGATAGGAGCAGCGGTATTACTTTTAATAATATTCTTTTATTATGTGCCGTTTTTACTCTGGATTTCTGCAAAAGTATCAGGAGTTAATATCTCGTTAACTCAGCTGTTTTTAATGCGTATCCGTAAGGTTCCGCCATCTGTGATTGCACAGGCTATGATTGAAGCCCATAAAGCAGGTTTAAAGTCATTAACCCGTGATGAATTGGAAGCACATTATCTGGCCGGTGGGCATGTCGAAAGAGTAGTACATGCGCTGGTTTCTGCTTCAAAAGCAAATATTGACCTGACTTTTCAGATGGCTACGGCTATTGACCTGGCAGGGCGTGATGTATTTGAAGCTGTTCAGATGTCAGTAAACCCAAAAGTAATTGATACCCCTCCGGTAACAGCTGTTGCTAAGGACGGTATTCAATTAATTGCAAAAGCCCGTGTAACTGTTCGTGCCAGCATTAAGCAATTGGTGGGAGGAGCCGGTGAAGAAACTATCCTGGCTCGTGTCGGTGAAGGTATCGTATCTTCAATTGGTTCTTCAGAAAATCATAAATCGGTGCTGGAGAATCCGGATTCTATCTCAAAACTGGTACTGCGAAAAGGACTGGATGCCGGAACTGCGTTTGAAATCCTATCAATTGATATCGCTGATATTGATATAGGTAAAAATATTGGCGCTTACCTTCAGATGGACCAGGCACAGGCCGATAAAAACATTGCTCAGGCAAAAGCAGAAGAACGTAGAGCGATGGCTGTGGCATCGGAACAGGAAATGAAAGCAAAAGCACAGGAAGCCCGTGCAAAAGTAATCGAAGCTGAAGCTGAGGTTCCAAAAGCAATGGCTGATGCATTCCGTTCGGGAAATCTGGGAATTATGGACTACTATAAAATGAAGAATATCGAAGCCGATACTTCTATGCGTGAAACTATCGCAAAACCAACCAGTCGTCCGTCTAAACCACTTAACGATTAAATAATGGACGGTTGACAGTGGCTGGTTAATAATCAGCTACTGTCAACCGTTATTTTAAAACAACGTTTTTATGCGAATTATACCAGAGTCAGAGTTAATTATTAATGCGGACGGAAGTGTTTTCCATTTACATGTCTGTCCTGAACAGTTAGCTGATAAAATTATTCTGGTTGGTGACCCGGCCCGTGTAAATACAGTTGCATCCTATTTTGAATCCATAGAGTGTGATATTTCCAGTCGTGAGTTTCATACGGTTACGGGTAGCTATAAAGGAAAGCGGCTTACGGTTGTTTCGCATGGAATAGGTACGGATAACATTGATATCGTACTCACCGAATTAGATGCTCTGGCAAATGTCGATTTTAAGACGCGTACTGTTAATAAAATCTTCCGTCAACTCACGCTTGTACGTGTAGGAACCTCCGGAGGATTGCAACCCTTCGTCCCGGTAGGAACATATGTCGCTGCTGCAAAATCAATTGGATTTGACGGAGTTCTTTACTTTTATAAGGATAGTGAAAGGATCCGGGAATTAACATTTGAGGAGGAGTTACAGAAACAGTTAGACTGGCAATTGCCGGGTATCTTACCGTATGTTGTTGCATCGGATTCATCTCTTCTGGAACAGATAGCAAAAGAGGATATAATAAAAGGGGTTACTATTGCAGCAAATGGTTTTTATGGTCCCCAGGGCAGACAAGTTCGTTTGTCTTTAGCTGATCCTTTTCTGAACCGGAAAATTGAAGATTTTGATTTCCTGGGAGAGAAAATAACGAATTTTGAAATGGAAAGTTCTTCACTTGCCGGATTAGCTGCTTTGATGGGACACCGGGCCATGACAGTCTGCTGTATTATAGCAGGCCGTATCCATAAAAATATGAATACGGACTATAAAGGTTCTCTTACTGATCTCATAGAAAAAGCGCTGGAACGTATCTGATTAAGGAATGGTGACTTGTACCATTACCGGAAAGTGATCAGAAGGAAAACGCCCGTATTGTATATCCGTTAATACTCCGTATTTTTCTACTTCAATTCCTTCAGAAACAAAAATGTAATCAATGCGATGTTTTAGTGATGCATCTGTTTTGAATGCATGAAAAGTTCCTTCCGGTCCATAAGGAGCTTGTTTACTGATTAATTTGGCGTCTTTCATCAGATTTGCATCATAAATAACCTGAATAGGCTCCTGTTCGGGTGAAGCATTGAAGTCGCCGGTACAGAAGAATAAAGAATTTCCCGCAATACGTTTAATTTTGCTGATAAGTAATTTAGAAGATTCTCTTCTGGCAATAGGACCTTCATGGTCATAGTGTACATTAAAAAAGTAGAACTCTCTACCACAGTTTTTATCCATAAATTTAGCCCATGAACAAATTCGTTTAATATTGGCATCCCACCCTAAAGTTGGTTTGTCTGGGGTTTCTGAGAACCAAAAATCACCATTCTCCAGTAAGTCAAAGCGTTCTTTTTTATAAAAAATAGCAGAATGTTCTCCCGCCTCTTTACCATCGTCACGACCAACTCCTGTGAAAGTATATTCTCCGGTTTGTGCCATATCTTTGAGCATATGGATAAATCCTTCCTGTGTTCCAAAAATATCAAAGTCATGAAATTTAACCAGGCTGTTTACCATATCGATCCTATAGGACCATGCGTTTTCACCATCAGAAGGTGTATCCATACGTACATTAAACGTTGCAATAGTTAATTCACATTTTTCTGTTGCCTGTAATCCGGCAAAACAATAGAAAGAAAACAGAAGGAAGATGTATTTTTTCATGATAAATAAAGTATTCTTTTTACAAAGATATAATAAGAATAAGATATTCTAAGAAAAACACACATTTAGAGACTTATTCTACCTAAATGTGTGTTTCTTGTTCTATATGTATTATTCAAATATGGACTGAATCGGTCGGGCAATCCATACCTGAGGTTGTTCAACATCCAGCATATACGCCAATGTTCCGGCTATGTCATAAATCATAGTACTTTCCGGTATATAGTGGCCTTTTTTGATTCCTTTTCCCCAGAAAACAATGGGTGTCTGCATTTCTTCCATTGTTTTGCCTCCGTGACCTTTTTCAATACCGCCATGATCAGAAACAACCATAATAACAGAATCATCCAGAATGCCTGCTTCTTCAACGGCATGGATAATTTGTGCCAAACAATTGTCCAAATGAGTCATCATTGCAAAATATTCGGGTGAATCCCAGCCATGTGCATGTCCTGTACCATCAGGTTTGTCGAATAACACAGCACATAAATTGGGCTTTTTTCTTTGATGTATTTTACTGCTACCGGAGTACAGCCCAATGGGTTTTCCTCATTCATTGCCACCTGTTGACGGAAGTTCATCGCCAATGTATCTACCAGATAATTCAATCCATCCCATTCATAAATATAACCGATTTCAGCATCCGGAGCTTTATCACGATACAGGCCAAAAATGTTAGGAAAACGGTTATCACTATTTAACACCCGTGAAGGTAAATCCGGAGTTTTAGATCCCCAGGTTGTATATCCGTGTAATTCGGGACCGGCTCCCATAAACATAGACGACCAGTTTACAGCACTGGAAGAAGGTAGTACAGAACGATTCTCCAGCGTATAGGCTCCTTCCTGCATCATTTTTCTTAATGTAGGCATTTCTACCCCATGATTTACACTGTAGGCACTAAACCCATCAAATCCAACCACAATAATATGATTGGGACGTGTAATTGTTTCCACTGTTTCTTCCGGGTGGTTACAACAAGCTGTAAAAATACAGGCGGTTAGTATGCAGGCCACCCATGCAATTGTCTTTTTCATTTGATTTAAGTTTTAAATGTTTATGTGTAAGATTAATGAAAATCTTTTGTTAGTCCGGGTTTCCGTTGCTCGGTACCTTTTTTGCGTGTAAGATTGTCTCCTAATTCTTCCCTCATTTTATCTGCAATTTCCATTAAACGAACGGCAACTTCCGGATATTGAGATAATACATCATAGCGCTCACCCGGATCGCGGCGTAAGTCATAGAGTTCGCATTTTTTTAAATCTATCGTTGTTAACTGTCCTGGCATACCGTTGTTTCCCGGAACATAT
The DNA here is from genome assembly GCA_020860805.1 of Tannerellaceae bacterium. GTDB lineage: Bacteria > Bacteroidota > Bacteroidia > Bacteroidales > Tannerellaceae > UBA4116. The sequence continues at coordinate 4,075 of JAJBTP010000303.1, forward strand.
GCACCATACGTAACAAATTTATGGGGAAATACCAGTTTGAAATTTCCATCGGTGACAGCTTCCAAATCATTTCTGTTGAAATAGTAAACAAATGATTCACGTGGGTTGGCCTCTTTTTTTCCTTCTATTAAAGGTACTAAACTAACTCCGTCTATTTTACGATTGGGTAGAGGAGCATTGGATAGTTCTGCCAGGGTAGGGAACAGATCAATATTAGACGCTAATTTATTGCAGGTAGTACCCGGTTCAATTTTACCTTTCCAATACATGATGCAGGGTACCCGGTTACCACCGTCAAAGGTAGTAGCTTTCGCTTCCCGCAATCCACCGGCAGAACCGGCATGATTTCCATAATTGGCCCAGGGCCCATTATCTGAAGTCAGGATAACGAATATATTTTTATCTAATCCGGTTTCCTGTAAGGTCTTTAAAATTTCTCCTACACTCCAGTCTAACTCCATCATAACATCTCCGTATAGTCCCTGTTCACTCTTTCCTGCAAATTTTTCAGAAACAGCGAGTGGGACATGCGGCATAGAATGAGCCAGATAAATAAAGAAAGGATTTTTTTATTTTTCCTGATAAAATCAATAGTCCGGTCCGTATAATCAGTTGTAAAACGAGATTGATCCGTGTTATAGCCTACTATATTATTTCCTTCATATGTTGGTAAATCCGGAAAATTAAAAATCTCTCCCTGTTGTGGGTGAAAAGGCCACATATCGTTCGAATAAGGTAATCCGTAATATTCGTCAAAACCGTTTTGTAAAGGCATGAAAGCATGGGCATCCCCTAAATGCCATTTACCAAAAACAGCAGTCGCATATCCTTTTTGTTTCAATAATTCACCTATAGTCATTTCTTCCGGATGAATTCCATAGTCAGAGCCGGGACCGGGTGCACCTGAAAAACCAATCCGGTTTGGGTAGCAACCGGTTAATAGTCCGGCACGGGATGCACCACTGATAGGTTGTACGGCAAGGAAATGCGTCAATCGCATTCCTTCGGCAGCCATTTTGTCAATATTCGGTGTGGTATATCCATAAGCACTATTAAAAGAGAAGTCTCCGTATCCTACATCATCCATATTAATAATAATAAAGTTTGTAGGATTTGAAGCCAGGGCCGCGTAGGCGGGCACACTAAGCATGGGTAGTAAAAGATGTTTTTTATTCATTCCCTATCAGGCATTTAGTAATTAAAAATATAGAAGTTCAACAATTTTGGCCTTAAAGATACAATATCCTGAAATACAAACGAATTTCGGGAATGAAAAATTTGTCAATTGTCGATTGTCAATTCTCAATTGAAATCCTACCTTTGTGTAGGAATGAAGGAAGTGTGCTAAAGATGAAAGTATGTATTGCTGAAAAGCCCAGTGTGGCACGTGAAATTGCTGAAATAGTAGGAGCTACCAACCGGATGAATGGTTATCTGGAAGGAAATGGTTATCAGGTTACCTGGACTTTCGGCCATCTTTGTACATTAAAAGAGCCCCATGAATATACGGCAGACTGGAAACGTTGGAGTTTAGGGTCATTACCAATGATACCTCCCCGGTTTGGAATTAAACTGATTGATAATCCCAGTTATGAACAGCAGTTTAAAATAATTGAAGGACTCATGAAAAATGCCGAAATGGTAATTAATTGTGGGGATGCCGGCCAGGAGGGAGAGTTAATTCAGCGATGGGTGATGCAAAAAGCCGGCTGTAAATGTCCGGTATACCGGTTATGGATCTCTTCTTTAACAGAAGAATCTATCCGGGAGGGGAGGGTTTTCAAAATTTGAAAGCAGAAGCTGATTTCTCTAAATTATATGAGGCAGGCCTATCCCGTGCTATAGGAGACTGGCTACTGGGAATGAATGCAACCCGTTTATATACTTTGAAATACGGACAAAATAAGCAGGTTTTGTCTATCGGCCGGGTTCAAACTCCGACATTAGCATTGATTGTAAACCGTCAGGCGGAGATTGAAAACTTTACTCCCGAACCTTACTGGGAGCTAAAGACTGTTTACAGGAATACTACTTTTCCATCCACAAAAGGTAAATTTACAAAAAAGGAAGAAGGAGAAGCTTTTCTGGAAATTGTACGTCAGGAAGATTTTACCGTTACGGATGTATCTGAAAAGAAAGGAAAAGAATATGCTCCCCGTCTGTTTGATCTGACTTCCCTGCAGGTAGAATGTAATAAGAAGTTTGCTTTTACGGCCGATGATACCCTTAAATTAATTCAGGCTTTGTATGAGAAAAAAAAGTTACGACCTATCCACGCGTGGATACAACTTTCCTGAGTGATGATATGTATCCGAAAGTTCCTGCAATATTAAAAGGGTTGGCCGGATATGAAACTTTTACAACTCCTTTAGCCGGTAAAAAACTTCCAAAAAGTAAGAAAGTTTTTGACAATGCGAAAGTAACGGATCACCATGCTATTATACCAACAGGTGTCCCGGCGAGAAATCTGACAGATAATGAACGTAAAGTATATGATTTGGTTGTTAAACGTTTTATAGCTTCGTTCTATCCGGACTGTGAAATCTCAACAACAACTGTTTTAGGAAAAGTGGGTAAAGTAGACTTTAAAGTAACCGGAAAACAAATTCTTAAGCCCGGTTGGCGTGTAGTTTTTGGAACGGACCAGAAAGATTCAGAGACGGAAGGTCAGGATACAGAAAGTGTATTGCCGGATTTTATTAAAGGAGAAAGCGGTCCTCACGAACCTACTTTAGGAGAGAAATAGACACAACCTCCAAAGCCTTACACAGAAGCTACCTTATTACGGGCCATGGAAACGGCAGGAAAACTGGTGGATAATGATGAGCTCCGGGATGCATTGAAAGAAAATGGTATCGGACGTCCTTCTACGCGTGCAGCTATTATTGAAACACTTTTTAAACGGAATTATATCCGTAAAGAACGGAAAAATTTGTTTCCGACAGCGACAGGAGTAGAGTTAATCAACACAATTCAGGTAGAGTTATTAAAAAGTGCAGAGCTTACAGGGTTGTGGGAGAAAAAGTTGCGTCAGATAGAGAAAGGAACTTATGATGCGAAAACATTTCTTGAAGAACTAAAACAGTTAGTACACGATATAGTTATCCGGGTATTTTCAGATCAAAGTAACCGTAGTATACCAATAGAAGAAGCATCCAAAGAGGAGCCCGCAAAGAAAAAGAAGAAAGAGAAAGCAGACGGAGAACCAAAAGAGAAGAAGCCCCGTAAACCCCGTGCAAAGAAAGAAAAGGAACCGGACATAAAAAAGGACTTGAGCGTATTGAATTAAAACCTGTATGCCCCCGTTGTAATAAAGCTATTTTACGTGGTAAAACAGCGTATGGGTGCTCAGGATATAAAGATGGCTGTACTTTTCGTATGGACTTTACCACGTATGGAGCCAACCTGACAGATGAAGAATTAGTGGCTATAATCAGTACTTTGAAAGATTAAGAGTCTTATCCTTACTTACATGTTGCAAACATGAATGGTCTGTAAACCAACCAGCGCTGCTGTCTCTGTGCGTAAACGGCTTTCTCCCAGTGATACCGGCAGGAAACCTTTGTTCAGGGCCTGTGTGATTTCTTCTGTACTGAAATCACCTTCCGATCCTATTAAGAGGGTACAATTTTCCCCGTTCTGAATAGCTTGTTTTAACAATGTTTTTTCTCTCTCTTCACAATGAGCTATAAATAGGTTTCCCACTCTGCTTTCATTCATAAACTCTTTAAATGTTTTTATGGAATTCAGGATGGAAAGAGTTGCCTTTTGCGATCGCTTCATTGCGCTGACCGCTATTTTTTCTAACCGGGCTAATTTTATCTCTTTTCGTTCAGAATAACGACACTGCAGAAAAGATATTTCATTAATCCCTATTTCCGTTGCTTTTTCTATGAGCCACTCCATTCTATCCATATTTTTAGTGGGAGCAATAGCAAGGTGTATATGAGGTAACCATAATTGGGATTGTTGTCGTTTACCGGTAATTTCCACCAGGCAATGTTTAGGATGGGCCTGACTGATAATAGCGTCAAAAAAGGACCCTTTTCCATCGGTTAATAAAGCAGTGCTGCCTTCGGTTAGTCTTAAAACACGAATAGCATGTTTACCTTCTTCTTCCGGTAATTCCGGGTTTATTTCAATATCGGGTGTATAAAATATCTGCATATGTTAACCTAAAATCATACCAACAATCGTAGCTGACAATACGGATACCAACGCACCTGCAAACATACAGGGAAAGCCAAACCGGGCGATCACTTCTTTCTTTTCCGGAACAAGTACCCCCCATACCTCCCAATAAAATGCCAATGGATGAGATATTGGCAAAACCACAAAGGATGTAGGTAGACATAATCATCGATTTTTCATAGGTGAACAGCCCGGCTAATTTCCACTGTTCCATCTGCATATAAGCTACAAATTCGTTTAAAATCGTTTTTTGTCCTAATAAAGAACCCGTAATCATCGCATCATCCCACGGAACTCCGATTAACCACATAAATGGAGCCGCTATAATTCCTAAAATAAACTGAAATGTCAGTCCTGAGGATTTTCCGCCGGTAATTTCTACTATCCAATTATTTATTCCGGTGTAGTTACCTACTATATTTTGTAAGAAATAATTACAGAGTGCAACCAAAGCAATAAACACTAATAACATCGCTGCAATATTAACCATCAGCCGTATTCCGGTAGAGGTTCCGGCTGCAAGGGCTTCCAGAGCAGTAGCATGTTTACTGACTTTTTCAACTTCCGTATAATTCTCATGGATTGGTTCTGTCTGTGGACATATGATTTTGGAAATAACAACTGCATCAGGAGCAGCCATTAAAGAAGCAGAAAGAATATGTTTGGCAAATAAAATGCGTTGAGCCGGATCATCTCCTCCTAAGAGTCCTATATAAGTACCCATTAAAGCGCCGGAAATAGTAGCCATTCCACCTACTAATACAAGAAATATTTCTGAGCGGTTCATGGATGGAAGATAATTCTTAATTAATACAGGTGCCTCTGTCATACCTAAAAAGACATTTCCGGCTGATACCAGGCCTTCTGCCCCGGAAATATTCATAAACTTTCGTAGAAGCCATGATAAACCTTTTACCAGTCGCTGGATAATACCCCAGTGGTAGCAGAGAGTAACCAGTGCTGAGAAGAAGATAATAATAGGCAATGAATGCAACAGAAAGCTATATCCGTTAGCCCGGTTTGCGTAAGGACCTAAAAGGAAACTAAGGCCTGCATGTGTAAAATCCATTAGTTTGATAAAAGCCCTTGCCAATCCATTCAAACAGGTTACCCACAAAAGGAACGTAAAGAATGGCAAGAGCCAGGAGAAACTGCATCAAAAGTCCTCCTCCAATAAGTTTCCAGTCAATTTTTTTTGCGATTATAACTAAACAGGTAGGCTATTCCGATTATACACAATAATCCAAGCATTCCTTTTCCAAGTGATTCAAAAGTAAAGCCAGGGGTTGGTTCCATTAATTCATATCTCCTTCTTCTTTTCTCCGTTGAATTTCATCTTTATCCAATAAGCGGAGCCATTTATGCAGTTGTTCTTCATTTTCCATGTCTTCAGGTTCCAAATCTTCAGCAAAATCATTATTTTCAGGCTCGTCATCTCTTTCTTCTTCACTGAAAACAGAATCATCTAACACGACACCACATTCCCTCATAATTTCTTCTGTAGTATAGATAGAACAACCTACCCGTAAAGCGATAGCGATAGCATCTGAAGTCCGTGAATCCAAACGTACTTCCTGTTCTCCATTATTAAATACTAGTGCAGAATAATAGAAACCGTCTTCAAATTTATAGATGTAGAGTTCCAGTAACTCTATATGGAACGCCTGTGAAAATACTGTAAAAAGGTCATGAGTAAGGGGTCGGGGAGGTATTATCTGCTCTAAAGCAATAGCAATAGATTGTGCTTCAGCAGTACCTACAATGATAGGAATTCTTCTTAACCCATCTTCTTCAGCCAGAATCAGAGCATAAGTGCCTGATTGAATCTGGCTGTTGGTTAATCCCTGTACTCTTAGTTTTATTTTTTTTCTCCACTCCTAAATCAATTTTTTCGTATATACAAAAGTAATATTATTTTGAAATTGTTTTCTATAACAGGT
>JAJBTP010000619.1 GCA_020860805.1 Tannerellaceae bacterium
CAAATAGAGTCCATTTGTTTGGAATTCTGGAATTAAATTAAAGAGATGAATAATATATTGCAAAATATAGATGAAATTCGTAGGAAAAAGGGGTATTCCCAGGAATATGTGGCACAACAAATAAGAATGAAACAATCAGGTTTCAGCCTGATCATGTCCGGCGGGAGAGAACTAAAGTATAACACTTTATTGCAGATTGCAAAGGCTCTCCAGGAAAATGTGATCGATATTATTACTTATCCGGAGAAATATACGGCCGCCAATGAAGAATCAGGAAGTATAGAAACAACCTTACAGATCAGATTGGATAAGGAAAAAGAGACCAGGTGATTCATTTACTTTTTGGAGATAAAGGAAAAGAACTCTTGAAGTAATATATCCTGTATATATTACCACATAAACTATTCATTTTCATATTTGTTGTAATGAAAAAACGCAACAGATATGGATTGCAACATACCCAACACAGGAAAAAAGAGAGTTGTTATTGTAGGTGGAGGTTTCGCAGGCCTTGAATTAGTCCATCGGTTAAAGGATAGTGACTACCAGTTAGTGCTGATTGATAGAAACAACTACCATCAGTTTCCTCCACTGCTTTACCAGGTAGCCACGGCCGACCTGGAGGTCAATTCAATCTCTTTTCCATTCCGGAAAATGTTCCAGAAATATGATAACTCCTATTTCAGGCTGGGAGAAGTATGCGCTATTGATTTCGAAAATAATAGCCTTGAAACATCCATTGATTCCCTCTCTTACGACTACCTGGTTTTAGCAGCAGGTACAGAGACCAACTACTATGGGAATGAGCAGATTAAAGCAACTGCATTTCCTATGAAGACATCTGTTGAAGCATTGGATTTACGCAATGCTATCATTTCGGCTTTTGAACAGGCCACGATAACAAGTAATGTACAGGAAAGACAATCTTTGCTAAATATCGTCATTGCCGGGGGAGGACCTTCCGGTGTTGAATTAGCAGGCGCACTGGCTGAAATGAAAAAATATATTGTTCCCAAAGATTATCCCGAATTAAGTCCCCTACATCTGAACATTTATCTGGTAGAAGGTGCCGACCGGTTATTAGGTCCGATGAGCAAACAATCATCTGCGAATGCCAAACGTTCACTGGAAAAGATGGGTGTCAACATTATCCTGAATAAAAAAGTATCCGGCTACGATGGCGAGAATGTATTGCTGGAAGATAAGACCACCATCCCCTGTAAAACATTTATCTGGGTAAGCGGGGTTACCGCCACCCGGTTCGGTAATATAGGAAAAGAGAAAACCGGCAGAGGCGGACGTATTCTGGTCAATGAATACAACCAGATACATGGCTCACAAAATGTATTTGCTGTAGGAGATGTATGTTTTCAAACAGAAGAAAAATATCCGAACGGACATCCACAGGTAGCCCAGGTAGCGATTCAACAGGGCCGGCAGGTAGCTAAAAACCTGAAAGATATAGCTGCCGGTAAGCCCATGGAAGCTTTTCATTACAAAAATCTGGGTACATTGGCCACTATCGGACGAAACAGAGCGGTTGCCGATTTGGGTTCTTTCCGGATGCATGGTTTCCCGGCCTGGCTGGTATGGATTTTAGTGCATTTACGTTCTATTCTGGGTGTTAAAAATAAGATGGTTGTTATTCTGGACTGGTTATGGAACTATTTTAGCTATGACCAATCCGAACGCTATATCCTGGCCGTTCCTCCAAAATCGCACGATGAAAAAGACCGGTTTACCTGTCGAAAAAAAGGATACCCAAGCAGAAGCACCTGTTATAAATCATACGACAGAGACAGCCATACCATCCGGGGATCACGATTCCGTTCCTGCCGTACCTGAGAAGCCGCTGTATCAATAATAGTAACTTCTTCAAGTGTATCCAGGATATTCTGAATACTCAGGTTAGCACGCAGTTTACGTTCTATAAAATAGTGTGAAACACCGGCATTGATGGTATAATGGCTTTTTATTTTACCCTGGGGGGGGTTAGCTGGTCGGAAATATAAAATCCGTCCAGTTGTAGCTCCGTCCGGTCTGTTACAAAAAAGCGTAAGGTAGTTTTTATATCACTACAAACCAGCGATTTCTTCACGCCATAATCCAATAAACGGCCATCTATCTCGTCCCGGTAGACATTCAAAGAAAAATTCCAGGCAAAAAGGGAAACCGGATGCCAGTAAGCAGAGACCTCTCCCCCAAACGTATTGCTATTTCCCATATTTTCCTTTTTCCAAACAGATCCGGCATCTTCCTCATACAGAACTTCCATGATACGGTTAGAGCGATTCCGGTAATAAAGAGCTGGAATGAACCGGAAATTCCGGTCTGCATATGTATAAGAAAACTCAAAAGCATGGATTAATTCATCTTTCAATTCCGGATTACCCTGTATAATATACGTCGCATCACTTCGGTCTACATATGAGGATAACCACGAAGCGACAGGACGAACAGCACGTTGCTGGTAATGAAAAGAAAATAGATTCCGGGAAGAGGGTGTATAATTGGCCGACAGCCGGGGATACAAACGGAACCGGCTGGTACCGGTGTTTTCCATTTTCTGATATTGATATTCCAGCTGAACACCCGGTTCTATCTGCCAGTAGCCCCATTCCTTAGTCAAAGAAGTAAAAATCATATGAGTCTGGCGCCGGAACATATATTCATTGCTCAGAGAAGGCTCCACTATCCATCCCTCTGTTCCTTTAATATGCCCGGCGGCGTCATAGGTTTCTTCTTTCAAACGTCCGGTATATCCACTTTTCCATACCCAATCTCCGGAAAAAGGCTGTTGATAAATCACAGAGGCATAATAATTATGTTTGGAATGATTAATAAACAGATCATCTTCCCGGACCACTTTTCCATCCTCTACCCGCTCATTCTGATAACGGTTTTCCTCATCATAGTTAAAATTATTATAATTAAATAGCGCATCCAATGTGCCCCCCGGTTGGTCAAACGAATGCTTCCATCTACCTTCCAGAGCAAAAGCATTCTGCTTCTGTATATTATTACGATGCCGGAAAATATGAGTATTCAGGGTTCCGTCAGCAGCTGTCTGCTTATTATTTATCTTTCCATACCGGTCATACCCCATATGATAATACATTCCATAAAAAGATAATTTATCTTTGGGAGACAAGTCATATCCTACCTTTATATCAGCCAGATGGATATCAGGCCGTGCTTCTGCATTATTATTCATCTCGGCAACAGCACCATTGGAATAGGTTGTTTTTTTACGAAAAGTACGTTCACGGAATTCTTTCCTGTAAGTATATTTGGCTGTAACCTGCACTCTACCGGGATGAAGATTGAGGATAGCCCCTGCCTGATAACGTTCTTTCCAGCCTCCCCCCCAACATGTACCATCAAAGGCGAATCCAAAGAAGAAAAAGAAGCAGGCATAAGGTCTACCACCCCGGCATCTCCATCCGTAACCCATTCTACGGAAGGAAAAGAAAAGACAGACAAGCGTTGAAAAAAACGGGCAGGCAACTGAATCAGGAAATCTCCGTTATACTCCTCCAGCAATCCATAAGGAACCCTATGTAATAACATCGCAGCCTGATTAGACCCACGGTAAGTGACGCCCCTTCCATGTCTGTGACCAGGGCCGGGATTTGTTTAAAGGTCTCTGCAACCGTTCCATTCACCAAAGCCGGACTGGTTAAAGGTGCTATACTCTTTTGACTTCCTTGCATAGATAGAATTCTGGTTCCATACACGGTAGAACCCGGAAGAGAAATCAAGGTATCAACAGGCAACTGAGAGTATACCGGAAGAATAAAAAACAGAAAGAAGAGGGGTAATAAAAGGATTTTGAATTTCATATATGTAAAGGGTTACAAAAAAGACACAGAGAACTTATTTCTGTGTCTTTTATCGGGTGGGTCTGTTTAATAATTGCTATATAAATACCGTTTAATACTTTTCTTCGGAGTCTTCTCAAATTCGGTAGGATAAAGCTGAATCTCGGAAACGGTTTCGTAGGGAGCTAATAGTTTATTCAGCTCTTTGCGGTTCTGCTCCATAATAAGAGGTAAATCAACATGCGAAATACCGGTTTGGTCTACCGAATCATAGTCAGGATAAACCAATCCTACCAGTTTACCGTTCCGCTCTACCACCAGGCTTTCCATGATAAAAGGCAGATTATTCATTTTCGATTCAATTTCTTCCGGATACACATTTTGACCGCTTGCGCCAAGTATCATCGTCTTACTACGGCCCCGGATGTAAATGCGTTTATTCTCATCTATCGTTCCCAAATCGCCAGTATGCAACCAGCCGTCTTCGGTAAAAATATCTTTGATAGCTTCCTCATTTTTATAGTACCCTCTCATCACATTTTCACCTTTTACCTGTATCTCACCGACTATATTATACGGGTCCGGGGAATCAATGCGCACATCCATGATTCCTTTCAGAATCTGTCCACAGGTTCCCGGAACATAGTCAGCCTGCGAATCATAACTAACCAAAGGGCCACACTCCGTCATACCATATCCGATAGTAAAAGGAAATTTAATCTTATAAAGAAAGTCTGCTACTTCCTGATTCATCGCTGCACCCCCGACAATAATTTCACGGAAACGACCACCCATAGCATCAATCAGTTTCTTGCGAATCTGGGCATAAATAGTCATATCCAGTAAAGGAATATTCAACGCCAGCTTCATCGAACGTTTATTTAACTGCGGCAGAATCATCTTCTTATAAATCTTTTCCAGAATCAGAGGGACCGTTAAAATCAGATGGGGCTTTATCTCTTCAAAAGCACGCAATAAGATCTTGGGAGAAGGTGCTTTTCCCAACATATATACATGGGCTCCAAACGCAAAAGGAACTAAAAAATTAAACGCACAACTGTAAGCATGCGCCAAAGGAAGGAAACACAGTTCCCGTTCGCCGCGGTACAGCAAATTCAACTGCCGGGCATACGTTACGTTACCGGCAAGATTATTCCCGGTCAGCATAACCCCTTTACTAAAACCGGTAGTGCCGGAGGTATAATTAATCAAAACAACCTTGTCATTATCCTGATCAGCATATTTTATATCTTCCCGGGTAAAACCATCCGGATACTTTTGCACAAACCGGTCATCCAGTGCACGCATGAGTTTCTGAATGTTCTCCCCGTCCCGTTGATGCAGACAGCGGAAATCCGAAAGAGAGAAAACCCCTCTGACATCACTGATCTTCTCTTCTTCCAGTGAATCCCAGATACGGTCACTCACAAACAGAAAAACCGAGTCGGAATGATTGATAATATGATGCACATCATTCGGGCTAAAATTCTGCAAAATCGGAACAATAATAGCGCCATAGGTGATAGTTGCCATATAAGCCATACACCAGCGAGCGCTATCTTTCCCTATCAAAGCGATTTTATCACCCCGACGAATCTGGCATTCTTCAAAAATTATATGGATACGGGCTATTTGTCGGGCTACATCTTCAAAGGTAAAAGTCGTGCCTTTACTATAATCGGTAACGGCGGGTAGTGACCAGTTCTCTTTGAAACTGTTTTCGTAGAGTTTAATAAAATTTTCTTCAATCATCGCACAGAATTGTGAAGTTTGTGCAAAAATAGCCACAAGTAAGCATATATCCAACTAAAAATAAGAACTACTTTTTTTGTTTTATGTAACTTTGCCGCTTGTGATTATTTTAATTACTTAAAAGAATGATTGACAGAACCGTATTTGAAAATAAACTGGCTGCGTATTATACCCTGGGGTGTAAACTGAACTTTGCAGAGACTTCTACCATCGGAAAAGTTCTTGCCGAACAAGGAGTACGGAAAGCCAGAAGTGGAGAAAAGGCGGATATTTGTGTGGTAAATACATGTTCTGTAACCGAACTCGCAGACAAAAAATGCCGGCAGGCAATACGTCGTATAAGCAAACAGCATCCGGGTGCATTTATCGTTGTAACAGGTTGTTATGCACAACTAAAACCGGAAGAAGTTTCACATATAGAAGGAGTAGACCTCGTATTGGGAGCTGAGCAGAAATTAGATATCCTCCTCTATCTGGACGACCTCCGGAAAAAGCAGGAAGGGGGCGCCATCATCGCATCCCAGACAAAAGATATCAAAACATTTTCACCGTCCTGTTCGTCAGACGACCGTACCCGGCACTTCCTGAAAGTACAGGATGGCTGCGATTATTTCTGTTCTTATTGTACTATCCCGTTTGCCCGTGGCAGAAGCCGGAACGGCAGCATTGAAAGCATGGTAAAACAGGCCAGGGAAGTAGCCGCCAAAGGAGGTAAAGAAATTGTTTTGACAGGGGTAAATATCGGAGACTTCGGCAAAAGTACAGGCGAAAGTTTTATTGAACTTATCCATGCCCTGGATAAAGTAGAAGGCATACACCGCTACCGGATATCCTCCATCGAGCCCAATCTCATCATAGATGAAGCGATTGAATTTGTATCCCAAAGTGAACGGTTTGCACCTCACTTCCACATACCCCTTCAAAGCGGTAGCGATGCAGTACTACAACTGATGCGCAGAAAATATGACACCGCACTTTTCCGGCATAAAATAGAAAAAATCCGGGAAATAGTACCGCATGCCTTTATCGGAGTAGATGTAATTGTCGGAACACGGGGAGAAACCGATGATCTTTTCGAAGAGACCTATCAATTCATACAAAGTCTCGGTATATCCCAACTGCATGTATTCAGTTACTCCGAACGTCCGGGTACGCAGGCGTTAAAAATAGCCCACTCCGTAGACCCCAAAGTGAAACATACCCGCAGCCAACGCCTGCTGGATATATCAGAACAGAAATGGAAAGCGTTTTATGAATCCTTCAGAGGCCGGGAAATGAAAGTGCTGTTTGAACACACTAAAAAAGGAGACTATATGTACGGATTCACTGAAAATTATATCAAAGTAGAAGCCCCCTATAACGAGAAACGAATTAATGAAACCTGTAGTGTTATCCTGAACGACTGGAACGAAGATAATACTGCCCTTACCTGCAAAATCAAAGAATAAAATGGGAAATAAAATTCTACATGCATTTTTATTCGTGTGGGTTAAACTCCACGCGCTGTTACCTCTCTCCGTTTTATACATTCTATCCGACATCCTCTACTTTTTTATTTACAAAGTCGGAAAGTATCGTTTAAAAGTCGTACGTACCAACCTGACGGAATCCTTCCCGGATAAGTCCACAGAAGAATTACGTAAAATAGAAAAAGAATTCTACCAGCATTTTTGTGACTATATTATCGAAACTATCAAATTAGCCCATATCTCTTTTGAAGAAGTAAAGAAAAGAGCGCTTTTGAAAAACCCGGAAATCATAGAACAGGTGATAGACGAAGGCCATTCTACCATCTTTATGCTCATGGGACATTATGGCAACTGGGAATGGTTCTCACATGCCACAGGACTTTTCCCGGAAACGAAAATTTATCAGATATACCGCCCGTTAAATAATAAAGCCTTTGATAAACTCTTTATTTATTTACGTACCCGTTTCGGTTCAGTAGGTATAAAGAAACATGAAACCGTACGGGATATCCTCAAATTGAAACGGGATAAAAAACGGGCCGGAGTCATATTCCTTCAGGATCAGGCACCGGGCGGAGAAGAAAGTTACTGGACCCACTTCCTGAATCATGAAACCGCATTTTTTACAGGCTCGGAACGCATTGCCCGGAAACAAAATATCCCGGTTTTATTCCTGGATGTTCAAAAAGAGAAACGAGGCTATTATAATGTCGAAATGATTGTAATGACCCGTACCCCACAGGATACACCCGAGTACCAGATTACAGAAGAATACAGCCGCAGACTGGAAAACATGATTATGCGTAATCCGGCCTACTGGTTATGGACCCATAAACGCTGGAAAAATAAACGGGAACAGAAATGAAAAAAGCAGCCGTCATTATCCTCAACTGGAACGGAAAAGAGTTACTTAACGAATTTCTTCCTTCAGTAATCACCCATACCCCTGCGGAATGGGCGGATATCATCGTTGCAGATAATGGCTCCACCGATGATTCCCTTGCCTTCCTGCAACAACATTACCCCACAATACAAATCATCCCCTTTGAAAAAAATTATGGATTTGCAGGCGGATACAACAAAGCCATCCAACAGATTGAACATCCGGTCTGTGTCTTATTAAACAGCGATGTGGAAGTAACGGAAGGATGGCTCACAGAACCCCTCCGCGTATTCGAAAAGGAACCTACTGTCGCCGCCATACAACCTAAAATCAAAGCCTACCGGAATAAAGCGTTTTTTGAATACGCCGGAGCATGCGGAGGTTTCCTGGATCGGTACGGATATCCTTTTTGCCGGGGGCGCCTTTTCAATACAATAGAAAAAGATCAGGGACAATACGACTCTTCCACAGACATCCTGTGGGCCAGTGGAGCCGCCCTGTTCATCCGTACAAACATCTACAAAGCCATGGGAGGATTAGATGAAAACTTTTTCGCCCATCAGGAAGAAATAGATCTCTGTTGGCGCATCCGCCGGATGGGGTGTCGCATTCTTTGTACCCCCCGGTCCGTAGTATATCATTTAGGAGGAGCCACTTTAGAGATGGAGCATCCCCACAAAACCTTTCTGAATTTCCGCAACAACCTACTGATGCTCTATAAAAATCTTCCGGCTACCGAATACAAAAAAGTAATGCGCTGCCGGTTCTGGTTAGATTATGTAGCAGCATTCCGGCTCCTTGTAACAGGGAGAATAAAAAATGCCCGGGCTATTTTAAAAGCAAGAAAAGAAGTGGAAGAATTAAAAAAAAGATACCGGAAAGACGCTGTTTCACTATCCGAACCACCGGTACCGGAAATATATCCCCACAGCCTCCTTACTGCCTACTATGTAAAAGGAATAAAAAAATTCTCCGGAATCACCTTCTAAAGCCTGTTTTCCGGATACAACAGATATTTCTTCCTCATCACCTTATAGTCATTCAGCTCATCCTGCCAGGAAGAACGAATCTCTTTTTCCGTTAGCCCCCGGATTATCTGCTCCCTCAACCTTTTTTCTCCGGTTAATAAATCAAACCACTCCGGACGGGTAAAAAACCGTTTCGGATCTTTTCCCATCTTATCATAAAAGTCAAAGATATACCGTAATGTTAAGCCCCCTTTAAAAGAAGAATTCCGCAAGTCTACCCCAAAACATTCCTTATCTTTCTGCAACGGAGCGGTATCAAAACCCGGCAGCGCCTCAGGAGTAAACGAAAACTGCCCGAAAGAAGGGTCCGGATAACCGATTACCTGAAAAGGAAAATATGTACCTCGCCCTATACTTACAGGCGTGGCCTCAAAAAAACAAAGAGAAGGATATAAACGGATAGCCTGATCGTTAGGCAAATTAGGAGAAGGCTTAACAGGTAGTGAATATGAATCCCCATGCTGCCAACCAGTCATCTTAACGACTTTCACAGAACAACTGTTTTTGCCGGAGGCCAACCACCCCTCCTGGTTAATCATCAACGCCAGTTCGCCCACCGTCAAACCATGCAAAACAGGAATCGGATGCATCCCCACAAAAGAGGTAAAGCCCTTCTTCAGAACCGGCCCGTCTACAAAATCATTCGGATTAGGCCTGTCCAGTATCACACAGATTTTCTTTTGCTCCGCACAGGCTTCCATCACATAATGCATCGTACTGATATAAGTAAAAAAACGCGTCCCCACATCCTGTAAATCAAAAAGAATCATATCCAAATCCTGCACCTGGGCGGCAGAAGGTTTTTTGTTTTTACCATACAAAGAAACTATCGGTAAACCGGTCTGTTTATCCTTACTATCCTTTATCAACGCACCGGCATCCACAGTACCACAAAACCCATGCTCCGGAACAAAAATTTTCTTTACATCTACCCCCTGTGTGAGCAAAGCATCCAGCAAATGCACCTTCCCGTTATCCAGCACAGACGTCTGATTCACCACGATCCCCACTTTCTTTCCTGCCGTCAGCTGTTTTATTTCTTCCATCTGTTCGGCCCCTACCTTTACAGCCGGATTCATACCGGAAGCAACAGCCTGACAAGCAACACACAGAAAAAAGAACAGGG
>JAJBTP010000103.1 GCA_020860805.1 Tannerellaceae bacterium
GGAATGCTTATTTTCCGTATAATTTTTCACGCATTTCTGCTACTAATGGGTCTGAAATATAATCATCATATTCCATCATCTTATCAATAATACCATTCGGTGTTAATTCTATGATACGGTTTGCTACTGTTTGAATGAATTCATGGTCATGGCTGGCAAACAATACGTTTCCTTTGAATGCCTGTAGGGTATTATTAAATGCCTGAATGGATTCCAAATCCAGGTGGTTGGTAGGTGTATCCAGAATGAGGGTGTTCGCATCTTTCAACATCATCCGGGAAATCATACAACGCATTTTTTCACCTCCGGATAATACACTTACCTTTTTCAGCAACTCTTCTCCGGAGAACAACATACGTCCCAGGAAACCTTTCAGAAAGACTTCATTCGTATCTGTAGCAAACTGACTTAACCAGTCAATCAGATTATAGTCAGAGTTAAAGAATTTAGAGTTATCAAGAGGCAAATAAGCTGTTGTAATAGTTTGTCCCCACTGGAAGGTTCCTGCATCGGCCTTCTCTTCTCCGTTAATAATCTGGAAAAATGCAGTCATAGCACGAGGGTCACGGCTGAGGAAAACAATTTTGTCATCTTTTTCAACATTCAGATTTAAGTCTTTAAATAAGACTTTCCCCTCTATGCTTTTAGTCAGTCCTTTCACTTCCAGAATCTGGTTACCCGGTTCACGGGAAGGAGTAAATATAATACCCGGATAACGACGTGATGAAGGTTTAATTTCTTCGATATTAAGTTTCTCCAACATTTTCTTACGGCTGGTGGTCTGTTTTGATTTGGCCACGTTTGCACTAAAACGACGGATAAATTCTTCCAGTTCTTTCTTCTTTTCTTCAGCTTTCTTATTTTGGTTTTGTTGCTGGCGAAGAGCTAACTGGCTTGATTCATACCAGAAGCTATAGTTACCGGCAAACATTTGCAATTTACCAAAGTCAATATCTACCGTGTGAGTACAAACTGAGTCCAGAAAGTGACGGTCATGACTCACAACCAACACGGTGTTTTCGAAATTAGAAAGATAATTTTCTAACCAGTTTACTGTTTCCAGGTCAAGGTCGTTGGTCGGCTCATCCAGTAATAAATTGTCCGGTTGTCCGAACAGGGCACGTGCTAACAAAACACGTACTTTTTGTTTACCACTTAAATCTTTCATGAAGGTATAGTGGAGCTCTTCTTCAATCCCTAAGCCACTTAAAAGGCTTGCTGCATCGCTCTCTGCATTCCAACCTTCCATTTCTGCAAACTTTTCCTCCAGTTCAGAAACCCGGATTCCATCCGCATCACTGAAGTCAGGTTTTTCATAGAGCGCATTTTTCTCACTCATGATTTCCCATAAAGTGGTATGACCCATTAAAACAGTGTCCATAACGGTATATTCGTCATACGCGAAGTGGTCCTGGCTTAGAACAGATAAACGTTCTCCCGGTCCTAAAGTAACGGTTCCACGGGTTGGGTCTAACTGTTTACTGATTACCCGTAAAAAAGTGGATTTACCTGCTCCGTTCGCACCAATGATGCCGTAGCAGTTTCCGGGGGTAAATTTTATATTTACATCCTGAAAAAGGACTCTTTTGCCAAATTGAACGTCCAGATTACTTACTGTTATCATATACTTGTTTTCCTATTAATTTACTGATTCGGACTGCAAAGGTACGAAATTTATGAATACAGTCTTATCGTTCGGTTAATCCGGTTTGTATTAGCTTTTTAAATACCGGTAGATTACGAAAGAGGTATACGCCGGATTGCCAGGTTGAAAGGTCTATAAAATGAAATCGAAAATTCATTTTGTTAATTGTCAATAATAGACCTTATAAGTCCAATATTTTTCTGCTTCTCTTCCAGCTAATTGGAAATAAATATCTACTTTTGTGCTTTAAAACAATAACGTAACAAAAGAAAGATGACTGCTATGAAGCGAATGAAACGTGCTTTAGTCTCCGTATATCATAAAGAGGGACTTGATGAGATTCTAAAAAAACTTCACAGTGAGGGTGTTAGCTTTGTTTCCACAGGAGGAACCCAGGCTTTTATTGAGTCATTAGGGATTCCTTGCGATGCAGTGGAAGATTTAACCGGATATCCCTCGATTTTAGGAGGGCGGGTTAAAACATTGCACCCAAAAGTTTTTGGAGGAATATTGAACCGTCGGGATAATGAAAATGATCAGGCTCAGATTGAGGAATATGAAATTCCGGCTATTGACCTGGTCATTGTTGATCTGTACCCTTTTGAAGAAACGGTCGCATCAGGCGCAGAAGAACAGGCAATCATTGAAAAAATAGATATAGGTGGTATTTCTCTGATACGTGCAGCAGCCAAGAATTTTAAAGATGTGGTAATTGTTGCTTCTAAAGCACAATATGCTCCGTTGATGAATTTGTTGGATGAAAAAGGTGCAGAAACGACACTGGAAGACCGGAGATGGTTTGCTAAAGAAGCCTTTGGTGTTTCTTCGGGATATGATAGTGCTATTTTTAACTATTTTGATAAAGAGGAAGAATCGGCTTTTCGTTGTGCGGTAGATGAACCTATGCATTTGCGTTATGGGGAAAACCCACATCAGAAAGCAAAATTCTATGGTAAGTTTGAAGATGTTTTTGACCAGATTCATGGAAAAGAAATTTCTTACAATAACCTCCTGGATATTGATGCTGCTGTTACATTGATTGATGAATTTGATGAATTGACTTTTGCAATTCTTAAGCATAATAATGCATGTGGTATTGCTTCCCGTCCAACAGTGACCGAAGCCTGGAACGCAGCATTAGCGGGTAACCCTGTCTCTGCTTTTGGTGGTATTCTTGTTACAAATGCGGTTATAAATAAAGAAGCAGCAGAGGAAATCAATAAAATATTTTTTGAAGTTGTTATTGCTCCGGACTACGATACAGATGCGCTGGAAGTTTTAATGCAGAAGAAAAATCGTATTATCCTGATTCGTAAAGAAGGTAAATATCCTTCGTTACAGTTCCGTTCTTTACTGAATGGTGTTCTGGTACAGGATAAAGACCTGAGTATTCAGGTGGCAACTGATTTAGAACCAATGACTGAAAAACAACCGACAGCTCAGGAGGTTGAAGATTTGTTGTTTGCGAATAAGTTAGTGAAACACAGTAAGTCAAATGCCATTACACTGGTAAAAAACAAGCAACTTTGTGCCAGTGGGGTAGGACAGACTTCACGTGTAGACGCTCTGAAACAGGCTATTGAAAAAGCAACTCATTTTGAGTTTGATTTGAATGGTGCTGTGATGGCTTCTGATGCATTTTTTCCATTCCCGGACTGTGTTGAGATTGCCAAAAAAGCAGGTATTACCGCAGTTGTTCAACCGGGTGGTTCTGTAAATGATAAACTCTCTGTTGAGTATTGTAACGAAAATGGAGTAGCTATGGTTAAAACCGGAGTTCGCCACTTCAAACATTGATGCTTTTAATAATTTAACTAATTATGGGATTATTTTCTTTTACTCAAGAAATAGCTATGGACCTGGGGACAGCCAATACAATTATTATCAGCAATGGTAAAATTATGGTGGATGCTCCTTCAGTAGTAGCTTTGGACCGTCGTACGGACAAAGTGCTGGCTGTAGGTCATAAGGCACAACAGATGCATGGAAAAACGCATGAAAATATACGGACTATCCGTCCGCTTCGTGATGGTGTAATCGCAGACTTTTTTGCTGCAGAACAAATGATCCGGGGCATGATCAAAATGATTAGTTCCAAAAATCGTTGGTTTGCCCCTTCGTTACGTATAGTAGTATGTATTCCTTCCGGTAGTACGGAGGTAGAAATTCGTGCTATACGTGACTCTGCCGAACATGCTGGTGGTCGTGATGTATATATGATTTATGAACCGATGGCAGCAGCCATTGGTATCGGTATTGATGTGGAAGCTCCGGAAGGTAATATGATTGTGGATATAGGTGGGGGTACTACTGAAATTGCTGTGATTTCATTGGGGGGTATCGTATCCAATAAATCTATCCGTATTGCAGGAGATGATTTAACTGCGGATATCATGGAGTATATACGTAGGCAACATAATGTAAAAGTAGGGGAACGTACGGCTGAGCAGATTAAAATTCATGTAGGTTCTGCCCTTACTTTTCTGGATAATCCTCCGGAAGATTTTATTGTACATGGTCCTAACCAGATGACGGCATTGCCGATGGAAGTACCGGTTTCCTATCAGGAAATTGCTCACTGTCTGGATAAATCTATCTCTAAAATGGAAGCGGCTATTCTAAGTGCTCTGGAACAAACCCCTCCTGAATTATATGCAGATATTGTACGTAACGGAATTTATCTGGCTGGTGGCGGAGCCTTGATGAGAGGATTGGATAAACGTTTGACTGATAAAATAAATATAGCATTCCATGTGGCTGAGGATCCTTTACATGCTGTGGCTAAAGGAACCGGTATCGCATTGAAAAACATAGATAAGTTTAATTTCCTTATCCAATAAGAACGTGTTAAGATATGCGTAAACTTCTTGATTTTCTGGTAAACAGGAGACATTGGTTTTTATTTCTCCTGTTGGAAATCATTTCATTCGCATTTATATACAGAAGCAGTGTTTATCAGCGTAATATCCTGTTAAGCACTGCTAATATTATAACCGGAAGTGTTGTGTCCATTTCGGGTACTATGCAATCTTATTTCTATCTCCGTCAGGAGAACCGTGATTTATTGGTTCGTAACGGAGAGTTGGAGATGGAATTATTGCAACTCAGGGGTAAACTAAATGAGATGACTGCTGATACTGTCACTTTTACGGGTTATCATAATGAAACTCCGGCCAGTCAGGGACAATTTGACTTTGTTACTGCTAAAGTGGTTAATAACAGCGTTGCCCGGATATCCAACTATATAACAATCAATAAAGGAGCAAAAGATGGGATAGGAACCCATATGGGGGTTGTTTCAGATAAAGGAGTCGTGGGCATTGTATCCAAAGTTTCGGATCATTATTCAGTCGTTATTCCTGTTTTGAATCCAAAATTTAAACTGAGTGGAAAAGTTATCGGTAGTAGTCATTTTGGTTCTTTAAGCTGGGATGCACGTAGTCCCCGTTTTGCTAATTTATCGGAGTTACCCCGGCATGTTGAGTTTGCCGAAGGGGATACTATTGTGACCAGTGGTTATTCAGCTGCTTTTCCGGAAGGAATTGTGGTAGGAACTATCTCTTCTTTTAAGAAGCAGAGTGATGATAACTTTTATACTCTGGAAGTGGAATTATCAACGGATTTTCATGCGCTGAATAATGTCCGGGTGATTAAAAATAACGATCAGACAGAACAACTTAATCTGGAAAGAGAGGCAAGGGAAAATGATTAATAATGTTCTAAAAGGTTTTATTTATTTTATCGTGCTGGTATTGATTCAGGTCTGGATACTGAACAATATCCACTTTTTCCGTATTGCTATACCTTTCTTATATATTTATTTTATCCTGAAATTACCTGCCGGTATTTCACGGACATCCCTGTTGCTTCTTTCTTTTCTGATAGGGATTGTTATTGATATTTTTTCTAATACACCGGGGTTACATGCGTCAGCCTGTACTTTTGCCGGTTTTTGCCGTCAGCCGTTAATTCATTTGTTTGTAGGAAGAGATGTTATACCGGATTTGCCACCTTCTTATAGAATGTTTGGAGTAGGTGGGTTTATTAACTATACGTTGGCAATCGTAATTTTACATCATACTGTTCTTTATCTGGTAGAATCCTTTACCTTATTTGACCCTGTATTTTTAGTTTTGCGTATTGTTGGTAGTGTTTTATTAACAACTCTGTTGATCTGTACAATAGAGGCTTTCAATCTGGATACACAAAAGAGTGGCGAAAAATAGTAAATATAAGTTAGAAAACAGACGCTATGTAATTGGTATATCTGTTGTATTATTGGTGGTTATATTTATTATCCGCCTTTTTTGCCTACAGGTAATAGATAGTGATTATAAAGCATGGGCGGATAGTAATGCTTTTTATAAGAAGACACTTTATCCTTCACGTGGCATGTTATATGACCGGGAAGGACGTTTGTTAGTTTATAATCAACCCGCGTATGATGTAATGGTGATTATGCGTGAGGTAAAAACACTGGATACCTTAGACTTTTGTAATACACTCGGTATTACCCGGGAGCAATTTGTAAAACGAATGTCTGATATCCGTAACCGGCGCCTTAATCCCGGTTATTCTTCTTATGTGCCCCAACTTTTTATGAATCATCTTTCTGCACAGGATTACGGTCTTTTGCAGGAAAAACTATATAAATATCCTGGTTTCTATATACAGAACCGTACTATTCGTGAATATGAGTATCCAAATGGAGCCCATGTGTTGGGAAGTATCGGGGAGGTTAATAAACGGGATATTGAAAATGACTCTTATTATATACAGGGAGACTATTCTGGCCGGTCGGGTATTGAACGTTCCTATGAACAGGTACTGCGTGGAGAGAAAGGGGTTGAAATACTGTTACGGGATGCCCACGGGCGTATAAAAGGAAAATATGAAAATGGTGCTCATGATGTTGAGCCTGTCTCCGGTAAAAGTCTGACTTTAGCTATTGACATGGAATTACAGGCCTATGGTGAGGAATTGATGAAAAACAAGTTGGGTGGTATTGTAATGATAGAACCGGAAACCGGAGAAGTGCTATGTATGGTTTCAGCTCCCACTTTCGATCCCAAAATACTGGTTGGCCGACAACGTGGTAAGAATCATGCTGAATTGGAGAAAAATCCTTATAAACCTCTTTTTGACCGTCCTTTAATGGCTTGCTATCCTCCGGGGTCTACCTTTAAACCTACGCAAGGTCTTATTTTCCTTCAGGAGGGAGCTATTACTACACAAACGCAATACACCTGTCATCATGGTTATCCGTATGGAGGAGGCAGACCTGCCTGTCATGGACATTATTCTCCTTTGGCTCTTCAGTATGCTATCGCGACTTCCTGTAATGCTTTTTTCTGTTGGGGACTGCGTGATATGTTGGATGTGAAGAGAAGATATCCTACTGTACAGGATGCTTTTGAGATCTGGAAAGATCATATGGTAAGCATGGGGTATGGGTATCAGTTAGGCATTGATTTACCGGGTGAAAAGAGAGGATATATCCCGAATAGTAAGGTGTATGATAAAATTTACCGGGGACGATGGAATTCAAGTACTATTCGTTCGATAGCGATCGGTCAGGGAGAGATTTTATCTACCCCTTTACAAATTTGTAATCTGGCGGCGACTATTGCCAACCGGGGGTATTTTATAACTCCTCACGTGGTTAAGAATATTCAGGACAATCCACTGGATTCTCTTTATACGGAAAGAAGATATACATCTATCGACCCTGTTCATTATGATGTAATAGTAGACGGGATGCGGGATGCTGTGTTAGCAGGTACTTGCCGGGGAGCGACATTACAGGGAATACAGGTCTGTGGAAAAACAGGAACAGCAGAAAATCCTCATGGTAAGGACCATTCTATTTTTATGGGATTTGCTCCTTATGATAAACCGAAGGTGGCCATTTCTGTTTTCGTGGAAAATGCAGGTTTTGGGGCAACCTATGCGGTACCTATTGCAAAATTGATGCTTGAGAAATATCTGAAAGGTTCTATTTCAGATGGGAATAAATATACTGAAGAGTATATCCGAAATGCCGTAATATTACCAAACTATGTACAATAGAAAAACAAGTATCTGGCAGACAATAGACTGGTTTACTATTTTATTATATGTAATAATGGTAGTAGCTGGTTGGTGAACTATTTGTGGTGCCAGTTATGAATATGATAATGTGGGCCTGTTTGACCCTTCCGGTCGGCCGGGTTCACAGTTAATATGGATAGGACTCTCTGTAGTTCTGATTTTTATTATCCTGATGCTGGAAAGTGATTTTTATGACGTCTTTTCCATGGTAATTTACGGAGCTATCATTGTATTGCTTATAGTTACCATATTTATAGCACCGGATATAAAAGGTTCCCGTTCCTGGCTACGTCTGGGGCCTTTAGGTAATATCCAGCCTGCCGAATTTACCAAGTTTGCTACTGCATTGGCTTTAGCCAAGCTTATGAGTGGGTATGGCTTTAAACTTACTACTTTTAAAAACTTTTCTATTTCTGTGGGGTTGATACTTCTTCCTATGGTATGTATTATATTACAGCGGGAAACTGGTTCAGCTCTGGTGTATCTGGCCTTTTTTCTGGTTCTTTACAGGGAAGGGATGTCAGGTTATTTTATTATGGCAGGCGTTTGTGCAGTTCTGTTTTTCGTGATAAATATGAAATATGCGGATGTACCTATAGGCCCTAATAATCTGGGAGATATACTGGTATTAGGAGGTACGCAGTTAATTTCTTTGTTTCTTGTAGAATATACAACAAAAGATAGAGAAGCTTTGAAATGGCTGGGAGGGATGACGGCGGGCGTCTACCTGATTGCATGGTTGGCCAACTTTTCTCTGGAAGTAAATTTCTTATATATAAGTTTAATACTGATAGGTATAACCAGTGTTGTTTTAGTATATCTATCCCTGCGTACCAGGCTATGGCCTTATATATTGATTGCTTTTTTTGCTATAGGGTCAGTCGCTTTTATGTATTCTGTTGATTATGTATTTGATGAGATTCTTGAGCCTCACCAGCAGATTCGTATAAAAGTCTCTTTAGGATTGGAAGATGACCCAAGTGGTGCGGGATATAATGTGAATCAATCTAAGATAGCTATAGGTTCCGGAGGCTTAACAGGTAAGGGTTTTTTAAACGGTACTCAAACTAAATTAAAATATGTACCTGAACAGGATACCGATTTTATTTTTTGCACGGTTGGGGAAGAGCAGGGATTTATAGGTGCTTCAATGGTTTTAATTTTATTTTGTGTTTTTATCTTACGATTGATTATTTTGGCAGAGAGACAAAAGAATTCGTTTGGACGTGTATATGGATATGGAGTAGCTTCTGTTTTTATATTCCATTTGGCAATCAATGTAGGAATGGTAACAGGGCTTACCCCTGTTATTGGAATCCCTTTACCTTTCTTTAGTTATGGAGGATCTGCGCTATGGGGATTTACAATTTTATTGTTTATCTTTTTGCGGCTGGACGCTTCCAGAAAAGAAAAATAAAACTTTATTTACCTTTATCTAACCTTAACCCAACCTCTTGAATACCGGGAAGAGGAAATTTTTCCATAAGATGATAAAAGCTATGTGTATAAGTGCCGGCCTGTGGAAAATAGTAACCACGATGTAAAGAGTACTCTGTTTCAAACAGTGAAATCCCACTGCCCAGCCAACGGCCATACGGATCCGCTAATCGTAAAGACAGGGTATCCTGCCGACTGGAAGAGTCCGGGCGTTCTTCCAGACAGGCAATCCATAGATCTTGGAAAGGGTATAAATTGCTGTTTCTTATTTCTATAGTAAGATTATATGGACGGGAAATGTCTTCTACCTCTACAGAAAACACAATCTCATTTTCCCATAGACCTCTGTCAATCTGGTGAAATTGGTTGTATACCAGTTGGTCGTCACAGGAAAATGAGCATAAACAAATAAAATAGAATACCAATATTTTTTTTCTATTCATTTGGTTTCACATTCCTGTGTCTGGGTTGTTGTGGATTCTCAGGATTTCTTTTTTGTTTCTTCTTGTTGTAAGGTCTGTTGTTTTTTTGTGGTTGACCTCCTCCTTTATTTCTATTTTCCTGTAGCTGTCCGTTTTCATTTACCGGACGTTGCTGTGGCTTATTAATTTTAGGCTGATTATTGTTATTGCCGGTATTATTAATCGCAGCAGGTGTATTTTCCTGATTTTTATTTTTAGGAGAAGTACGTTTTTTCTTCTTTTTCTTTATTGTACTGTCGAACCGGGTTACACTATCCTGTGCCAGAATATCCTGTGCATCCCTGCGGTTGGTGGGTTGTGGCTTACTATCTGCTTCTAAAGACATCGACTTATTACCTTTTTTATTCATATTAATTACGGCAAAGGCTCTTTCTGCCGGTATCGTTAT
>JAJBTP010000594.1 GCA_020860805.1 Tannerellaceae bacterium
GGTCGGAGATGAGTCCTCCCAAATCAGCAGAGGAAGCTACCAGGTTACCCACATCGCCACCAACCGCTTTGCCAACTTCACTAATGGCCCCGAAAATACCGGAAACCACCTTGGCCCGTTCTTCTTTATCCACATAATGAATATCGTTTACCAGAACGAATGTATTTCCTATTAATTCTTCTCCTGCATCTGCCAGCATAGCAAACCCACGAGCCGAATTTTCTGCCATTTCCCTATCCAGTGCGGAGGCATCATAGATGCCCCTTTCGGTAATCAAATCTACATTAAAAGCCCCGGTCTCTTCGTCCCGGTTAAACCATTTAGCTATCAGTTGGGATGCTATCTGGTTTTCATGTAGAAAAACATCCACAGCTTCCTGTTGTATATCGTTTTTCTTTTTCTTTGTTTTCTTCTCCGTTACCGGATCAATCACTCTTAAGTCCAGGTTATGGTTATCAAACTTATCAGGAAAAGGAATGGAATCAAAAATCTCTACGATTTCATTACAAAACTTCTTTTCCGGATGCTGTATCAGGATTGAATACAGGGAACTACGACGGTATTTATCTCCGTTTTCCTGTGCTGATACATGTAGTAGGCTGGTAGTGATAATAAGTAGATTAATGAACTTTGTTCTCATTGTAAAATTTGTCTTCTTCGGTTATAAAATATGTGTTAGTATTGCACAAATGTATGTAAAGTTATTAGAATGTAATCTTTTTCATCTGTAAAATTTACAATAACCGTACCAGGCTGGTATTTCAAAGAGTTTTTATTGCTTTTTGCAGTTTACACCATTATCCCCTTTTAAACTAATTACTGACAACGGATTGCATTGTCAGTAATGAGCGCTCAAAATCCTTTCATTTTTGAAAATCACCCTCTACTTTTGTCTTACGGAAAACAAATCAGAAAACAGGTTCGCTAAATAAATTAAGTACAAATAAACCTCTGGCCAGAGTTGATAGAATGAATAAACAGTGCACTGTAGTTTATCGATAAACAAGTAAATGAAAAGAAAAAGAAGACTGGTTTGATTCGTAAATAACAGATTTATAAACAAAATTTTAAAAGCAAATTAAAAGTATGGCAAATACAAGAATTATGTCATGGAGTGAGTGTGACATTAAAATCGGTAAAACAGGTGCAAATGAAGCAATGGCTACAGACTTGAAAAGTATCGGAACAATCAAAGATAAATCTACAACCCTGGAGTCGGCTGAAGGAGAAGTTTTGGAAGCCAAAGCAACCGGCGGTAAAATGATTGCCCGTCAGGAACTGGATGGTACTATTACCTTAACAACCCGTGTGATTGAACCGGAATTCGAATTCCTGTCAGGAATCCTGAATTCCGTATTAAATGAGGATAAAGATGAATTGAAAGTAAATTCCCTGGTTGTGCCGGAAGATTTTTCCGTACAGGTTACTCCACAGAATGTGGGTGCTACAGGTGTACGTATCCGCAAAGCATCTTTAGCGTATAAAGAAGGCTATTCGGAAGAAGAAGGGATGTATGCCGACCTTACATTTACCGTCTTAGCCTGCGCTGACGGTGAATTATATACTAAATTCAAAAAAAACGTAATGGAAACTCCGGAACCTGATCCGGAAATAGACCTTACGGATGAAACCGGACAGGAACCGGATAATGAAGGAATTCAAAATGGCGAAAACGATTGAATCAAAAGTCGCTGATACGATTCTGGAGAGAAAAATGAAACTGGAAATCGGGGGAAAGTACTATGAAGTAGCTCCCCCGACTACAGCTACTCTCATCCTCGTATCGGAACTGGTAGCACAGTTACCCCCCTATAAACCGGGTAACTACCTCGGAAGAAATATTTAAAGAAACATTACGGGTTGCGAAAGATTGCCGGTTGATAGCAGAGACTCCTGCTGTAATCATTTTAGGAGCACGTAACCTGGTCTCTTCAGGTAAAAAAAAGCAAATTCTCATTCTTCCGGAAACGAGGAGAAAAAATCTCTTTTATTGACTATAAAAAGCAACTGGCTGATGAACTACTCCATACTTATTCCCCCCCCGGCAGTTATATGAATTAACCCTTAAACTGTTAATGACGCTGGAGATTGGTGATTTTTTCGGTTTTACCACTTCCCTCAGCGAAATAAATCTGGCAAAACCAACCAAAAGGGAGGTGGGAACGATAGCCTTTGGGCGATAATAGGCGGAGTAGCCAAAGGATATAATTTATCATTTGACTATGTATTGAATGAGATGAGTTATCCCAATTTGATTATGTATAGTTCCGTATTACCAGCCTATGATGATTTGAAGGAAGAAGAGCGGTTTGATGAATCCATAGATGTCAATAATCCGGATAATTTTAATAATGAACAGGATGAAATAATAGTAAAAAAATGAACGAAAACAACGACATAACAACCAATGGCATGGATTGGGAAAACTCCCCGCTGTCCGAAGATGCACAACGGGCCGCCGGAATGGTTTCAGAGATGGCTCAGACGGATGCTATACCGGGTCCGGCAGTATATAATACCGGAATAAACAGTCTCCCGGCAATAAGCCGGGAGGTTAAACTAAACCTGGTTATTGATGAAACGGCTTCAGACCCCGCTTTCATATGGGCTAAAGTGTTAGGAGGCTATACAGAATATATAAATAAAGAATTACAGGCCATTATAGATAATGCAAAAGAGGTATTGACTTATCTGGAAAGTACCCCAAAAGAAGCATTAGATCTGGCTAAACTTCAGGAGTTCGGATTAACAGAAGAACAGGCAGCAAACCTGAAAAATAATGCTGAGGAATTAGCCGCAGCGTATCAAACGATTCAGGATCGTTTAAATCAGTTTGACGGGAATAATCCCTTTACCACATTTATCCAGCATGCTCAAGCATTAGAAAATATTACTGCGGAATTAAAACAGGCAAACGCTGAGGTACTAAAAGCAAATACTGAAGAAAGTAACCAGGCCAAAGAAAAGCTTACCTATTTAAAACAACAGGAAAAGGTTTTAAAAGAAGGTTTGAAGAAACCGGCTCAGGACGTTCATGTATACCTGGCTGATGTTGGAAAGGCATTTCAGGATATAGGAAAAGCTGTAGGAGATATAGGTCTGGAAAGTTTCGGAAAGGCCTTATCTGATATCGGTAATATTGGTAAAACGTTTATAGAGAAAGGACCGATAGCAGCGGGTTTTACAGCTCTTACTACAGGTTTGGTGGCTATATTCTCTTCGTCCGCTAAATATAAAGCTGCCCTTAAACAGTTGGAGAAAGACCGGATTGCTTTTGTAACAGAATAC
The DNA here is from genome assembly GCA_020860805.1 of Tannerellaceae bacterium. Lineage (GTDB taxonomy): Bacteria > Bacteroidota > Bacteroidia > Bacteroidales > Tannerellaceae > UBA4116. The sequence goes on from JAJBTP010000594.1 coordinate 3,289, forward strand.
AACAAAGCACTTTTTGAACAGGAACTTAAGGCAAAAGACTTATCCAATGTATTTGTAGAAGATAAATATGCTAAAGCTGTAAAATCTTTGGAATTATGGTACAGGAAAACGGAGGAATATAAAGACCTTATCAATAAAAAGGATACGCTTCAGTTTGGGGATAATTTTTTTGGACAATTAAAGAAAAAGCAAAAAGAGGCCCAGGGAATTACAACCGACCTGGAGAATATCTGGATACAGACCCGCCATAAAACAGCTTTTCGAAGTGCAAAAGGAGTCTATCTGAAAGATCTGTACCCGGAGCTATTCGAAGATGAATCCGGTTTTAATATTACTGCTGCTAAAAACTCATGGCAACCAATAATATGTTGAATGATGAAGCCAGGAGGCAGATTCAGAATGTAATAGACACATACGACGAGTGGCAGCAGGCAGAGGAGCAATTTAAAAGTTATCTGACAGGTGCTTTTGGTGAAATCGGGAATGGTTTTAGCAATTCAATCGTAGCAGCTTTCGAAGATGGTACGGATGCTATGGAAAAATGGGCGGATAATTTCAATAATGTATTGAAAAACCTGGGTAAACAACTTATGCAGAATCTTTTCTTCCAGAAGCGTTTTGACCAATTACAGAAGGATTTAACCGACGTGTATGACTCTTTTGGTGATACGGATAATAAAACGCAAACCAACAAACTCGGGGCAGAAGTAACCCGGTTAATGGGAAATTTCTTTAATCAGATGTCTTCCGTTTCGCAGGAAGCTTCCGCCTGGTACGAAGACTGGACAAAACAGGCTGCAAATGCCGGTTTTGATTTAGGTGGAGCAGGGAGTGCCACTGTTATGCAGAGTGCAACCTCCGGAGGAGGATTCCAGACCATGAGCCAGGATACCGGGGATGAACTGAATGGACGTTTTACGGCTATACAGGGGCATACCCTTGAAATTCAGACTATGGTAGGAGAGATGAAAGGCCTTTCGCTGATATCTATTAATCATTTGGCTAATATCGAAAAGAGTACACATGAATTGTATGGTATTGCAACAGACATTCGTGCCATCAAAAAAATACAGAGAATTTATGAACGAAAAATTAATTATAAACGGAAAGGATGCTTTCCGGACATGGGGAGTCTCTCTGGAAAAAGAGGCTTTGACAATTCTCTTAACTCCCCCGCCGATGAAGTCATTTGTGGAAAACAAATCTCCTCTTTTACACGGAAAAGAAGTCTATCCGGTCATTCCTTTGATTGATGAACGGGATGTACAGTTGCCTTTATTGCTTACCGCCCGGAACGAACAGGAATTTCTTTCCTTCTATAACTCTTTTCTGGCCGAGCTACAGAAAGGAGTCATCGAAACACAGGTAATCTGTGGAGAGATAGATATTACCTACTACTTTATTTATATCAGTTGCCAGCAGTTTACACAGATGAATCTGCGAATGGCTAAATACGTTTTGCGGCTGAATGAGCCTAACCCTACAAACCGGAAGTAAGATGATTAATATATACGATAAAACAGGAAAAGAAATCGTACAGGTTCCGGTTACAACGGAGTCGGTACGAAAGCACGACCTGATGGGAGAGAATTATCTCTTGCTGGTGTTTGAATTGCCTGAGTATATCTCCTTTCCCAAAGGATGTCATACCCTTTATCAGGAAGAGCGTTTTGAGGTTATGCAAAATGTGTATCCGGAACAGGATAATAAGAAGAGAGGGTGGAAATATGAAATCTATTTTGAACCCAAAGAGGGCTTACTGAAAAAGTATAATCTTTTTTACCGTACCCCGGGAGTAGAAGAAGTTGCTTTTTCACTGACCACTAATCTGCTGGCACATGCAACCCTGGTAGCAGACTGTATGAACCACGAACTGGGTGGTATGAACTGGGTGGTAAAAGATGTTCCGGAAGAGTACCGTGAGCAAAGCAAACAGATATCCTATCAGGGAGAAAAACTGTTTGACGCGTTGAATCTGATTGCCGGTACATTTGATTGCGAATGGTGGACGGAACAAAATGGAGATTTAATCTATATCTGTTTAGGTAAGCTGGAATTTGGTACGGAAGAACCGCTGGAAGTAGGGAAAGCTGTCGCTTCTATTCCCCGCAGGAAAGGTGATGCCAGTAATTATGGAACCCGTTTTTTCGTATATGGTTCCGGACGTAACCTGACTGCTGACTATAAACCAATAGAGCAGGGTGGAGTTACAAATCATATTGCTGAAGTCCGTTTACATTTGCCGGATAATATACCTTATATTGATGCCTGGGATAATCTGGCTCCTGAAGAGGTAGTGCATCAGGTTGCATTCTTTGAAGATATATATATCCTAAAAATACGGAAACCATTACCGGTGTAGAGACTGTAGAACGAAGTATTGATACCGGATCGGAAACATTTGATGCCTATGTGGTTCAGGTAAACGGAACCTCTTTTACGCCGGACGATCTGATAGAAGGCGAGACTCTGAGTTGTAAATTTGAATCCGGCGTATTACAGGGATGGGAGTTTGACCTGTCTGTTGATGAACAAAACTTTTCTAAAAAGTTTGAGATTATTCATCAGACCCTGGGCAGTGGAGAAGATCCTGTTATTATTCCGAACCGGAATCTTTGTTCTGCTGTGGGAGATACGTTTGTACTTACCGGTGTTAAATTACCGGAGGCTAAAATAAAAGAAGCCGAACAGGAATTATTGAAGGTAGGGAAAATATGGGCAGAGAAAAACAGCAAGGATACAGATGTGTATGATTGTCCCACAAACCCGGTTTATTGTGCTAAACAGGATAAGAATTATGCTGTCGGACAGAAAGTCCTGTTAGTTGATCCTCGTTTTTCCGGAGGTGTACGTTCTTCCAGAATTCGTGCTTATGAAAAAAAATTATGGAATGTATATGATGCAGTCTATACCGTTGGAGATAATACCGTTTATTCCCGCCTGGGCAGTATCGAAAGCAATATCAAAGAGGGACAATATGCCGAACGGATTGGTGTAAATGGTTCCGGTACTTACCTGATCCGGAGCAAATACGATAATACACCTCCTACCGATTACAATGCGTATGCTGCGTTACGGGCTGAGAAAGAGTTTTTGCATAAGAATAAAAGTGATATTGCCTAACAACTAATCACGTTTAGTAAAGGAGTTACGTTTGGGGAATATGCAGGTGGACCTTCCGGTTTTGGTGGTGCTATTGACGGAAAGGGACAGGGTGAATTAGAGTCACTGGCTATCCGGCGGTTTCTGGAAGTACCGGAGTTAAGATATAACCGGATTGATATAACCATTGGTGATAAATGGAGAGCACCAGGAGGAGGGGTAATTGAATCGGTGGATACGGAAAACCGGATTATTACACTGAAACTGGAAGAGGGCGAGCAGGGAAGTGTTGCTAACGGGGATATTTGTATGGGTATTTTTCACTCTGACAAAGAAGGAGAAAATGCCACGAAAGATACCGATGACAGTAAAGGAAACCGTACGTTCGCAGGTTTTTACACGACCTATTTTACAGTGGTGGAAGTGCTGGATACAAAAGCTTCCCGGTTTCGTTACCAATTACGTCCGGTTTCGGAAAACTATCCCCGTCAATATCATCCGGCTGCCTCTATGCATTTTGTAGGATACGGAAGTTTCACCAATCCCGAACGGCAAACAGCCTGTTATGAAACCCGTACCTACCAGCGTTATCTAATCAAGGTAGATGGCTGGGAGTTTGAACGTAAAAATATTGCAGCCCAATTTGGCGACCTTTCCAATCTGGTAATTCACGGCTTACATATGACCGGTTATTCCGCTTATCTGAATAATATTTATATGACCGGTGTCATCAATCAACTCAGTGCAGATGGTGAAACAGAAAGCCGGATGCCTTTTTACAAAGGTATCTGGACAGCAACAGGAAAATATGCCTATTATGATTATGTAACTCACGAGGGATCGTTGTGGCTATGTGTAAACCAGGCAGGAACTCAATCGGAACCCCTGGCTGCTAACTCAGACTGGCTGAAATGGGTGGAAAAAGGAAAAGATGGGGAAGACGGGTTAATTCCCGCTGGTCGTTGGCTTAGTTGGAAAGTTCCTTATAAAAAAGGTTCAGTAGTTAGTTTTGGCCGTGGTACATATGTGGCTTTGCGTGAAACCAGTGTACCACCGGTAGCCTTGTTAAAATCGGCTGGCCGGTATCTGACATCCGGAGGATATTATATTACTCGTGGAGATATGACGGAACATTTGAATAGTGATGACTGGGATATTTTTCTGACTGCTCCGGCTGATGGTAAAGATGGAAAGGATGGTATCAATGGGGCAGACGGAATTAACGGGCAAGATAGTATTTCTGTGAAATGGCGGGGTGAGCTTACTTCTCATCCTGAAAATCCTGAGAATGGTTGGTCGTATCATAATACCAGAGACGGAAAAAGTTATATCTATCAGGATGAAGCCTGGTATGTGATGACGATTGACGGAGTGGCCGGAGCCAATGGAAAAGATGGGCAGGACGGAAAGTCTATCCTTTGGAAAGGAGATTTAAAACAACCCCCTACAAATCCTGAACTCAACTGGGCCTATCGTGATACGGATAATGGCCGTGTTTATATTTATAACGGTAGTGGCTGGGAACTGATGGTTGCTGATGGCTCGGATGGTGAAGATGGAGCCGACGGTCAGAATGGCCTGTCTGTATTTATTACCTATCATGACAGTGAAACAGAACCGGCCTTGCCTACCGGAACCGGAACTACCGGTGGCTGGCATACGGACACTTCTTCAAAAGTAATCTGGATGTCACAGAAAGTCTCCGAATCTTCTGCTACCGGAACCTGGGGAAAGCCTATACGAATCAAAGGTGAAGATGGACTTGATGGCAAAGATGGACAAAAGGGTGCAGACGGAACCTCTGTTCTATGGAAAGGCGAGTTTGATAGTCATCCGGCTAATCCGGCAGATGGCTGGGCGTATTACAATACCAAAGACGGAAAAAGTTATGTATATCAGGATGGAAGCTGGTATTTGATGACAGTAGACGGATTGGACGGTATAGACGGTCAAAATGGAAAGTCAATTATCTGGAAAGGGGAAAGCAAAACAGCGCCCGCTAATCCCGAAGAGAATTGGGCATACCGGAATACCACAGATGAAAAAGTCTATATCTATAACGGAACCGGCTGGGCTGTTATGGTGTTGGATGGAGATGACGGAATAGACGGAGCCGACGGAAAAGACGGCTATTCGGTTTACATCACCTATCATGATAGCGAAACAGAACCTGCACGTCCTACCGGAACCGGAACTACCGGCGGCTGGCATACTGATGCAACCTCAGACGTTATCTGGATATCCCAGAAAGTAGCCGAAAGTGCAGTTCTGGGAGTATGGGGAAGTCCTATCCGGATAAAAGGAGAAGCCGGGTTGGTTAATTGTGGCCGTTGGCAGAGTAAAAATGTACCCTATCAGAAATCCTCTCTGGTAACATTTGCGAGGGCTGCATTTGTTGCCAAACGGGAAACCAGTGCACCCCCCCCTGTAGCCCTATTGGCATCCGGAAATAAATACCTGACATCCGGAGGACACTATATCTTGCGTGGAACCATTGATAAATATATTAATTCGGATGATTGGGAACTGCTGGTACCTGCACCGGAAGATGGTAAAGACGGAGAACCCGGAAAAGATGGTAAAACAGGAATCCAGGGACAAATTATCCATACCACTGAATGGGCCGCTAATTTCCGCTATCAAAACGACGGAGAAGAGGTAACCACTATGCGCTATCTGGATGTAGTAACGCTCAATGAAAACAATACCCAACGGATATTCCAATGCAGGAAAACCCATACCTCCTCAACAACCAACCGTCCCCCTAATAGCGAATACTGGCAGGAATTCAACAGCCAACAACCCATTTACACCCCCCTATTAATGGCCGATAACGCAGAAATCCGCTTTTTGCAAAACAACCAATTGGTAATCAAAAAAGCCAATGGTGAAATAACAGCCGGTCTATCCGGAAAAGGAAGTAATGCGGATGGAATCCGGATGTGGGCTGGAGGAAAAGAACCGAAAGACGCTTCTTTTCGGGTGGACGAAACTGGAAGAATGTTTGCTGCCAATGCCGAAATATCTGGCAAAGTCAATGCAACCTCTGGAAAAATTGGAGCATTGGATATTTATGATTCTTATTTAAATTATTCAAAAAATTCTGCTCAGTTACGTTTTGGTTTAGGTGTTGCTCCTGGTGTATCAGGTGTCAATAATTTTCTATATATTAAAGATTCTTCTACATCTGATAAGGCTCTAATAGAGTTAAATGCTTCTGTTGGGTTAACAAATCCTTTTAATCCCTTAAGCAATATAGCACTACAAATAACAAAAGGTGCTCTTCGAGTATTACCTGGAAACATAGTAGATATTCCAGGATGTCTTTTTTCGGGTAAAATAAATGATAATGGTACAGCTATTTCTACTGATCAATGGGGGAGAGGCGGTAGAGGAAATTTAAATATAAAATATTCTTTTGCGGTAACCTACAATGATAATAAGTATACAATTACTCATAATCTTGGGCATCTTAATTACCATATAAATATTACTCCTATTATGACAAATAATTTAGGTAGTCGTTATAAAGGCTTTTTCCCTATTATCTTAGAAT
>JAJBTP010000240.1:0-586 GCA_020860805.1 Tannerellaceae bacterium
AATCCATACATAGTATGTCGCCTTTTTTTATCAAACAGAAGATAAGTTTCACGTAGCAGTAGATTGTATTATCTTAGGATTTAACAACAAAGAACTAAATGTTCTGATTTATAAGCGAACGTTCGAGCCTATGCAGGGGCAATGGTCCCTGATGGGAGGATTTGTTAAGTCCGGAGAAAGTTTGAAAAAAGCGGCATCCCGCGTACTAACAACCTGTACAGGGATTAAAAATGTATTTATGGAACAGGTAGGCGCTTACGGAGATGTAAACCGTGACTCCGGTGAACGGGTCATCTCCGTAGCCTATTATGCATTGGTTAATATGAATGAATTTCATCAGGATTTATTAACCGCCCATAATGCCAAATGGATTCCGTTAAAAGAGGTTCCTGAGTTAATTTTCGATCATAACCAAATGATAAAAGATACCATCCATCAACTTCAGAGAAGAGCTGCCAGCCAGCCGGTTGGTTTCAATCTTTTACCGGAAAAATTCACTCTCACCCATTTTCAGAATCTATATGAAGCCATTTATCAGGTGACCCTGGATAAGCGTAACTTCAGAAAAAAGCTGAATGGTATGGAT
>JAJBTP010000240.1:596-7600 GCA_020860805.1 Tannerellaceae bacterium
GTATGGATATTCTGGAAAAATTGGATGAAAAAGACAAAACCTCGTCCAAGCGAGGAGCTTTCTATTATGTATTTAATAAAGAGAAATACGATAAACTCCTGCAGAATGGTTTTTTCTTTTCTCTTTAAAATAATAGAAAAACAAGACTTACAGAAAGTGACAGAGTAAAATCCACGAAAGAATAAAAAGAGCCACTATATGCCTTCTTTCTGATTGCTAAAAAAAGTACAATACGATGAGAAACTTTATTGTACATGAATTGTTTGTCTAAAAAAATGACAACCTGTAAGAATAGAATATCTATCTTTGCACAAGATTTTAAATAATTCATTAAGATGAACGACATAAAGATAATGAACAAGGCAGCCGATAATATACGAATACTGGCTGCATCAATGGTAGAAAAAGCCAAATCGGGTCATCCCGGGGGTGCTATGGGTGGTGCAGACTTTATTAACGTATTATATTCGGAATATCTGATTTATGATCCAAAAAATCCAAAATGGGAAGGACGTGACCGTTTTTTCCTTGATCCGGGTCATATGTCACCTATGCTTTATTCAGTATTAGCGCTCACCGGTAAATACACCATGGATGAGTTGTCACAATTCCGTCAATGGGGTAGTCCTACTCCCGGACATCCGGAAGTGGATGTTATGCGTGGCGTAGAAAATACGTCAGGACCTTTAGGTCAGGGACATACTTACAGTGTCGGTGCAGCAATAGCTGCAAAATTTCTGAAAGCACGTCTGGGAGAACAAATGAATCAGACGATTTATACTTACATTTCAGACGGAGGAATTCAGGAAGAAATCTCTCAGGGAGCAGGACGTATTGCCGGCGCACTGGGACTGGATAATCTTATCATGTTCTACGATGCCAACAATATCCAGCTTTCTACCAAAGTAGAAGAAGTAACAGCTGAGAATGTGGCCCAAAAATACGATGCATGGGGATGGAAAGTCATCACCATCAATGGAAATGATGTAGCAGAAATCCGTAAAGCACTGGATGAAGCGAAAGCAGAAAAAGAAAGACCGACTCTTATTATAGGAAATACAGTGATGGGTAAAGGGGCTAAAGGGGCTGACAATAGTAGTTATGAAGATAAAGTATCTACTCACGGACAGCCGCTTTCAGCAGCAGGAGCATCTATAGAAGCTACCATCAAAAACCTGGGAGGAAACCCGGAAGAACCATTTACTGTATTCCCGGAAGTCGCAGCTTTATATGCCAACCGTGCAAAAGAGCTGGAAGCAATCATGGCAGAAAAAGAAGCAGCTAAAGCCGAATGGACAAAAGCCAATCCGGAACTGGCTGTAAAAATGGCCAAATGGTTCTCAGGGGTAGCGCCGGAAATTGACTGGGCCGGAATTGAACAGAAAGCAAACCAGGCAACCCGTGCAGCATCTGCCACCGTCTTAAGCGTATTAGCAACAGAAGTTGAAAATATGATTTGTGCCTCAGCCGACTTATCGAATTCAGACAAGACAGACGGATTCCTAAAAAAGACACATGCATTCACCAAAGGTGATTTCAGCGGAGCGTTCTTCCAGGCTGGTGTTTCAGAACTAACGATGGCATGTATATGTATCGGTATGGCTTTGCATGGGGGAACCATTGCAGCCTGTGGTACATTCTTTGTTTTTTCCGATTATATGAAGCCTGCATCCCGTATGGCTGCCTTAATGGAAGTACCGGTTAAATTCATCTGGACACATGATGCATTCCGGGTAGGAGAAGACGGGCCTACGCATGAACCGGTAGAACAGGAAGCACAAATCCGTTTACTGGAAAAACTCAAAAATCATAAAGGATATAATTCAACGTTGGTACTTCGCCCGGCTGATGTGACCGAAACAACCATAGCATGGAAAATGGCAATGGAAAATACGGCTACACCTACCGCGCTTATTCTGTCACGCCAGAATGTAAATGACATACCGGCAAAAAGTAACAGATATAATGAAGCGTTACTGGCAGAAAAAGGAGCTTATATCGTGAATGAAGATGAAAACCCGGAAGTTATCCTGGTTGCATCAGGTTCAGAAGTCTCTACGCTGGCAGAAGGAGCTGCTAAATTACGGGAGGACGGTATCCGTGTACGGATTGTATCTGCTCCCTCAGAAGGTCTGTTCCGCAGCCAGCCTATCGGTTACCAGGAATCAGTTATTCCAACCGGAAGTAAAGTGTTTGGTTTAACGGCAGGTTTACCTGTCACCCTGCAAGGTCTTGTGGGTGCAAACGGACGGGTATGGGGATTGGAATCCTTCGGGTTCTCTGCTCCTTATACCGTATTAGATGAAAAACTCGGATTTACCGGAGAGAACGTATATAAACAGGTAAAAGCATTTTTGGCATAAATAAGAATTTTCCCTATAAGAAGAACGCAGATGAGTATCTGCGTTCTTTTACTATATAACTCTATTATTACTCTACAAACAATGAAAACAATTGGTTTAGGTTGTGACCATGCAGGCTATGAACTAAAAGAGTTCATAAAAGAATTATTAAACTCCAGAAATATTTCTTACAAAGACTTTGGAACTTATTCAGCAGAAAGCTGTGACTATCCGGATTTTGCACATGCTTTAGCAAAAGCGGTAGAAAAAGGAGAGGTATATCCGGGAATTGCCATTTGTGGTTCAGGGAATGGTATCAATATTACGCTTAATAAACATCAGGAAATCCGTGCAGCCCTATGCTGGAATAAAGAGCTGGCTGAATTAGCCAGAGCACACAACGATGCCAACATATTGGTTATGCCAGGCAGATTCATTACCGGTGAAGAAGCAGCTATCATACTGGAAAGCTTTTTAAATACAGCTTACGAAGGAGGCCGCCACCAAAAAAGAATAGATAAAATCCCACTATAAATATCTGCGGCAGAAAGATGCGTGATGTCGTTATCACGAGTAGTAGAAGAATAACGGTACATACCTATTTTATCAGGGGCACGTAATGGATAAACGAACTATATGTAACTATTTGGATGGGTGTACGTAACCATGGTTGAGTTATGTACACCCATCCAAATAGTTACGCACACCTGTGAGAAAAGTTACGTATACCCACGCTTACAGTTACGCACACCCGCATTTAACGTTACGCACGGGTAATCTTTTATTTAATTTTTAATCCGGGAATAAGCGGTGTGGTGTCAATCAATTCGAGTGACTGTACCATATCGAGAGTTCCTTCTTTGTATTTGATAAAATGGGGTGTTTGGATATGCTGCCGGTAGGCTGCTTCGTCTGCATAAATTTCGAGAATGACTACTTTGTTAGGATTTTCTTTTTCCGAGACGGCATACAGGGTGAGTACGTCAGGTTCCAAACGCATAGAGGCTTCAATTTCTTCTTTCAGAAAAGCATTGTATTCGTCCAGTCTTTCAGAGTCTACCGTAATCAGAGAAAGCCGTACTTTATTATTTCCGGGAGGAAGGAGATTCTCACTTATACCGGATTCATTTGTTTGTGCACCCGGAGTACTTTGACCTATGACTTTATCAAGAATTTGTAATGCGTTGTTGCCTTGTTGACGGTTGACAGATGTTCCGATGATGGATACAACTTCTCTTAATTGCGATTCGGTAAGACCTGTATGGAGCCCCATATTCATATGTGATTGCAACATAGGGTCCACACCGGGCATGGCTGCCAAAGCAGAAATGGTAGCAAGTTCACGTTCGGAGTAGGTCAGTACATCGCGTTCAAAGATGTCGGCGAAGAGATGTTCTTTAAGGAAAGTATCAATGGCGGGTGCAAAGGCATTGACTCCGGTAAGGGTACGCTGCTCGGCCTGAGTAAGGTTTTCCAATACTTCACGGCCCCGCGTGTATTTATCCCTTGTATCTGTTATGGGAGACGTGCCGGCACCTTCGGGATCGTTGATTCCCTGTGCTTTGCGATCATCGAGTACAGACATGAGGGTGTTGATACCGTTCAGGCTCCGGGGAAATCCTGCATAGGCATACATTTGTATAAGGATTTCTTTTACCTGGTTGACTGTCAGTCCGGCATCAAGTCCGGCATTTATTTCTGTTTTGAGTATCCCTATGTTACCAATAGCAGTATTGGCGGCAATGGTGACTATTTTTTGCTGCATGGGGTTTAAACTATTTTGCATTTCCTGAGCTTTTAATGGATGATTATGGATGGACAGTATAGCGGTTATTACAGCTATAACCAGGATATTTATTTCTTTCATTTCTTTATCCGTTTATTTAATCGCGACGGTATATTCTTCGTCCGTGACAGGCTCAAGCCAGATGTTTTCGTTTGTCCCGGGATTACAGGCAATGGCAAGATGTGAAAACCAGCTATCAGGGGCGGCTCCGTGCCAATGGACTATATTGGGGGCTATATCTATTACATCTCCGGGAAGCATACGAATAGCCGGCTACCCTTTTTCCTGATAGTACCCTACTCCGCCAACGGCTATCAGAATTTGTCCACCTGTATGGCTATGCCAGTTATTACGGCATCCCGGCTCAAAGGTGACGTTGGATAGAGGCACCTTCAGGTCGCTGTTACCTGTGAGGGGCGCAAGCCATGATTTTCCTGAGAAATATTGTGCATATCCGGTGTTTTCAGTACCTACCGGAAAATCGCTGATTTTTGGAATGTCTGTATTCATATGTTTACTGTTTTTTCCTGTGCATCCAGATGGGTATTGCCGGCTAAGACAATGGCCAGGATAACCAGGACTTTTTTATCTGTTTCATTTCCTGCTTTATTTTGAAGAATTCATTTCTTATGTAGCAAAGTTAAAGGAGATACGAAATATATTTTGTAGATAAATTACGGTTATCTGTAACCATTTTACTGATTTTGAAATACTCCTGCTTACTATAAACAAGTGAAGGGGATATCCGTTTGTACATATAGTGGGATGGTAGCTCTATTCCGGTTTTTAGAGGAATAGCTGTAAACCATGTATGATTAATGTATATCTTTGGGTTAAATAGAAATTTCTGAGCACATGGAAGAGGTAATAAAAGTAGATACGATAGACCAATATAATAAGCTTTTCGGGTTGGAGACATTCCACCCGCAGGTAGCAGTTATCGATTTATCGAAAGCTACTACCTGGTCCGCGCACTATCGTTTTAATTATGGTATCTATTGCCTGTATCTGAAAGATTGTAGCTGTGGAACGATTCGTTACGGACGGCAGACCTATGATTATGAGGAAGGTTCTATCGTCAGTTTCGCACCCGGGCAGGTAGCCCGGACAGAGTTAAAGAATAATACCAAGCCTGCCGGATTAGGTTTACTATTCCATCCGGATTTAATACGGGGTACTTCACTGGGTAAGGAGATGAGGAGTTATTCTTTTTTCTCGTATGAGTCCAACGAGGCCCTTCATCTTTCAGAGCAGGAAAGGATGGTTATTGTGGATTGTTTTGAGAAAATTGCTTTAGAATTAGAGCATGCAATGGATAAGCATAGCAAGCGGTTGATTTTAAAAAATATTGAATTACTCCTGGATTACTGTATGCGTTTTCATGACCGGCAGTTTACCACCCGGCATGAAGCCAATAAGGATGTGATAAGTAGATTTGAACTATTACTGGAAGAGTATTTCCAAAGTGAACATTTACGGCAACAGGGACTACCTACGGTCAGGTACTTTGCTGAAAAGATTTGTCTTTCGCCTAATTATTTTGGTGACCTGATTAAGAAAGAGACCGGAAAAACAGCACAGGAGTATATACAGACTAAATTAATGGATGTAGCAAAAGAGTGGATACTGGGCAGTGAGAAAACAGTCAGCCAGATTGCTTTTGAGCTGGGCTTCCAATATTCACAGCATTTCAACCGGTTATTTAAAAAAACGTAGGGTATACGCCAAGTGAATTCAGGAAATTACAGGCCTGAGTCAATCTTCTAAAATAGATAGAATAAAGACATGTTTTTACTGTTCAATATTGTCATGTTATTTTGTTTCCATGTGGCTGGCGTCGCAAAAGGGTTTATTCTGGCTTTTGCCACAGCAGCACACGGTTACCCGGTTTCGTGCCGGATAAACCGCCCCTTTTGCATCTTGTATTTCTATTCCCTCCTTTATCCATAAGGGACCTTTTACGGGAGCCAACGGGTCCTGCAATAAACTAATTCCCTGTTCTAATACAGGTTCTATCCGTTCACCTGCTTTTGTTACCATGGTAAGGCGTCCACTGGGACAATACTCACACTGATGCCTTACAATATCTACCGCATCCGCATTGGTTGCTGTTTCCACCAAATACCAGGTTCCGCTTTTGGTATCACAGAAACGGGCTACTGCACATAATTCTTCCGCATCCAATAAGTCCATTTGAATTCCCCGGATAAATTTAGCCATTTCATCGTATGTTTTATGCGAAGCTGTTTCCGTTCCGTCAAAGCCCTGTGTATGTGAACCATCGCAGTAAGGCTCTCTTTTGGTCTTTCCGCAACGGCACAGATAATATTTTTTTGAGCCGGATATTGTTGTACCTGTTCATAGGTAAGTGCAAATCCTCTTTGATTCGTAACATACTTTAGTTCGTTCAGACTGACCTCTCCGGTCACTTCATAGGGCCCATCCGGGATTACTTTTATTGTCTTTTTTCTTCCATAAAACACATTCTTTAGAGGGGAGCCTCTTTATTTATAAGCTACATCCCTTACTTCCGGATTCTGCTTAAAATAACTTTTCACAAAAGGACACATAGGGATAATTTTTTTATGATTTTCACGGGCATACTCTACTGCATATTTAATAAGGGCAGTTCCATAGCCTTTTCCATTGTAATCATAATCCACTTCGGTATGGTCTATGATAAAACATTCTTCATCCATGCACTGATAGGTCATTATTCCTATAATTTTCCCTTCTTCTGTTAGCGAAAATACGCCTCTTGACTTCTTGCTGGTGTGTGTAATGTCCATTGTGTTCAATATTAAAATTCCAATTATGTTAGCTCCATTGAGGTGATTATTTAACAGTAAAAAGCGAATGAAAGTTCCGTTGTAAGA
>JAJBTP010000240.1:7610-9761 GCA_020860805.1 Tannerellaceae bacterium
CCCTGCAAATATTAACCCCCCCCCGGAATTGTTTTATTGATCCAGGCATTTACCTGCAAATGCTATGAACCATAATAACCGGACAATATGCAGATTAACAACCGCGAACTGAGCTGGCTGTCATTTAATGAACGTGTTTTACAGGAAGCACAGGATAAAAGTGTACCGTTGACACAACGGCTACGTTTCTTAGGTATTTTCTCTAATAACCAGGACGAATTTATTAAGGTAAGGGTAGCGAATCTGATCCGGATGAGTGCTATCAAAAGTGAGAAAACAATCCAGACAACCGAAGGCTTTCCGGTAAAAGATATACTGGATGAAGTGCACGCACGTATGGAAAAGACCGAGCACCTCTTTGCACAAACCTACCGGAAGATACTTAGCGAAATGGAGAAAAACCGGATATTTGTTTTGAATGAAAAACAATTGAATAAAAGGCAGTCCCAATTTTGCCGGGACTATTTTAAACTGGAAATCAATCCGCAGATTGTTCCACTTATGATAAGGAAATCCACAAAAATGCCTTTCTTAAGTGATGAATATATTTATCACGCCATACGGATGGAACTGGAAAATAACAAACATCCGAAATATGCTATTATACGGATTCCGGTTAACCGGCAATCTCCCCGTTTCGTAGAGCTCCCTTCAACAAGAAACCGGAAAGAACTCATTTTTATTGACGATATCATCCGGCTTTGTCTGGATGAAATTTTCTTTATGTTTAATTGTCAAAATATCTCAGCGCATGCCTTTAAGTTAATCCGGGATGCACAGCTTACTGTTGATGATGACATCACCAAAAGTCTGATGGAAAAAATGGAGTTAGGGCTGGAGGAGAGAATGCATGGTGAACCGGTCCGGTTAATCTACGATAAAGAGATGCCGTGTGACTTACTGACTATCCTGATGAATAAACTTAAGCTAATCAATTTTAAAACGCAGGCAGGCGGGCGTTACCATATGCTAAAACATTTAATGAAATTTCCAACCATTGCTCCGGAGTTTGAATATGCAGACCTGCCTCCTCTGCCCCATCCGGATATTCAACCCTTTTCCAGTATTTTACAGGTTATTAAAGAAAAAGATATTTTTCTGAATTATCCCTACCACACCTTTGACCATATTATTAACCTGTTACGGGAAGCCGCTATTGACCCGAAAACCGAACGGATTTGTATTACTTTATATCGTACGGCAGAACGTTCCCGGATTATCAATGTACTGATGAATGCCGTAGAAAATGGCAAAGAGGTGATTGTACTGGAAGAATTGATGGCACGTTTTGATGAGGGACAGAATATCGAAAACTCAGAATTATTAAGTAAGGCCGGCATCAAGGTCATCCACGGATTTAAAGGATTGAAAGTTCATTGTAAACTCATTTACATAGAACGGAAAGAAAAGTTAGGACACAAAGGATATGGCTATGTTGGTACCGGTAACTTCAATGAAACCACTGCCCGCCAATATACTGATTTTGCTCTTTTGACCAGTCATCCGGAAATTACACAGGATATTAAAACTCTTTTTGAGTTTTTACAGAATCCCCATAAGCATATGGTTTATAAACAGCTTATGGTTTCACCCTATCATATGAGGGCACAATTTGAAAAACTGATAAACAATGAAATAAAAAACAAAAAGAAAGGAAAGGATGCCTATATCTATGCCAAATTCAATAGTCTTACAGATGTGCGTATGATTAAACTCCTATCTAAAGCTGCTCAGGAAGGTGTTGAAGTAAAACTTATCATCCGCGGTGCCTGTTGTTTACAACCGGAACCGACCGATTCAGAAAAACAACCGGAAGGTATCAGTATTGTAGATAAATATTTGGAACATGGCAGGATGGCGATTTTCCATAACAACGGAGAAGAAAAAATATACATTTTAAGTGCAGACTGGATGACCCGGAATCTGGATAGCCGGATTGAAGCCGGTGTACCCATTTATGATCCGGAAATCAGACAAACGATACGGGACATTTTTACTATCCAATGGAACGATACGGTAAAAGCACGGGATTTAGCATGGCAGGATGAAAACAGATACAGAACCATCCTCGACGCCAAACCCTGTCGTTCACAACTGGCATTATATGATTATTATAAGAAAAAGAAATAAGAGATATGAAAAAGGATTTTT
>JAJBTP010000108.1 GCA_020860805.1 Tannerellaceae bacterium
TATAGGCACACAGGACGGACTCTCCCAACTTTCCGTTATGTCTATTTACCAGGATGAAATAGGACGGATGTGGTTCGGCACATTAGAAGGACTAAATATGTATAATGGAAAAGATATAACTGTATTTAAAGCCAACGATTTTCAAGATACAAACCAGGCATTTCGTTTAGGAAATGATAACCGGTATATAACCGGAGATAATCAGGGACACATTTTTTTCAATCTGATTATTCTTTAATCCGGTATACTATCTGTTCCCAAACATTTACATTTATACAGGAAGGGGATGTGTCCTGTTTAAATTACACGAACAATCAACTTTACTACAGTATCAGAGATTCTATTTATATATGGGATAATTCTGCCTCTTCTTCACAATTTGTCTTCGCGATTAATCAGGCATCTTTACAGGTTCAAAAAATAGTGTGCGACTCTAAACAAAACGTATGGATTGGAACCCGTACCGGACTTTATAAAAGAGACAATACCCAGACAATCACTTGTGTGTTGCCGGATTTGGATATATACGATATCTATGAAGATTCGAAAAACAGACTCTGGATTACTACCTTTAGTGCGGGAATATTTTTACTAACTACGGAAAATATTGAAAATTTCAGTCATAACCCATTGGACCCAACCAGTATTTCCAGTAATCAGGTACGTTGTTTCATGGAAGACAATTACGGGACTTTATGGATAGGCGCATTTACCGGCTTAAACAAATTCAATCCGGAAACCAGGCAATTTAAAAATTTTGCAAGAGAACTTTTACCCGGAAGTTTGAATCATAGTTCTGTTTTCTCCCTTTACAAAGATAAGCAAGGCACTATATGGACAGGAACTTATTACGGAGGTGTACACTACTTCAACCCGGAAACAGACCTTTTTACACTCTATTCAGATAATCCTTTACGCCGGGACTGCCTCAGTTATCCCTTTGTTGGCAACATGGTTGAAGATGTAGAGGGTAATATCTGGATATGTACCGAAGGGGGAGGACTCAATTTTTTTAATCGCAAAACCAAAACGTTCAAACATTATATGGCAGATGGAATATCTTCATCCATTGCACATAATAATCTGAAAAGTATCAGCTATAGTCCCGAGCATCAAAAATTATTTATCGGAACACATACAGGTGGACTTAGTGTTTTTGACATTCAGAAAAAACAATTTCAAAATGTTTCCCAGCTCTCCCCTTCTTATCCATCCCGCACCGGAGATATGGTAGTAAATGATGTAGGTCTTTATAACAAAGACACCTTGCTTTTCATCACTCAAAGAGGATTATACAAAATGGATATTCCCACCCATTCCATTACTCCTTTTTATGAAAACGGTAAACAGATAACAGGTTTCGGATTTTGTATCGATTCTCAAAAGAATATTTGGGTAAAAGGAGGACAAACTGTGAATAAAATACGATTACACGAACCGGAGAAAAACACACAGTTTTATTGTAATCAAAAGGGATTAGGCAATTTTCCCATTACTACAATTTTCGAAGATCGAAAAGGACAAATATTCTTCGGTACACTGGGTTCAGGCTTATTCCGGTATCAGCCGGAAACAGATAATTTCATTGCTTACCAGGAAGAAGAGGGGACTTTACAAAGTAATTATTGCTATAGCATACAGCAGCCTATCCAGGGATATATACTTATTTCCGGCAATAAAGGATTAACCTTTCTGGATCCGGAAAGTTCCGGGATTAAAACAGTAGACCTGTCTACAGCTTTACCCATAGAAGGAATTAATAGTGGATGCGGATTATTGGTTTGTAAAAACGGAGAAATCTTTGTAGGGGGAACCAACGGTTTTACCAGCTTCTTCGAACAGGAATTATTTAACGCTCCAAAAAAATATAATCTGTTCTTTACCCGCCTTTCTATTAACAATGAAAAAAGTATCCCCCCCCCATGATCAGACAGGGATTTTGGAAAATTCTATTTTCCTGACAAAAGAAATTCGCCTTAAACACAATCAAAACAATATTAGTTTGGAATATTCAACCAATAACTATGTAAATCCTTTACAAAAAACAATCTATGAATATACACTGGAAGGATTTGAAAATAAATGGTACAAAACGGAAAACCAGGAAATAACCTATACCAATTTAAATCCGGGCAAATATATTTTACGTATCCGGGAGATAACAGACGATCCTTTCCTGAAACAGGAACTATCTTTATTTATTAAAATTTCCTCACCCATTTATGCTACCCCTTTCTTCTATTTCCTGTATTTACTCATCACACTCACATTAATCGGGAGTTTTTACCGTTTCAAAAGGTCACAGCTATTATTACAAACATCTTTGGAAATTGAAAGAAAGGAGAAAGAAAAAATTGAGGAAATTAATCAGGCTAAACTTCAGTTCTTTTCCAATATTTCCCACGAGTTTCAAACGCCTCTGACTTTAATTATTTCACAAATGGAGATTTTATTACAAAGCAGTAATCTATCTCCTACTATTTATAATAAATTATTGAAGGTGTATAAAAACACTTATCACTTACGTACGTTGATTAGTGAACTGTTGAATTTTCGTAAGCTGGAACAGGGACACGTAAAACTAAAAGTTTATGAACAGGATATAACACCCTTTCTGAAAGAAATCTTTTATTCATTTTTTTGAATACGCCGAAACACAAAATATTACCTACCGGTTTACTGCTCCCGAAAAGCCTGTTATCTGTTGGTATGACCCTAAGCAGTTACAAAAAGTTTTCTTCAATCTACTCTCCAACTCATTTAAATATTGCCATACATCCGGCTCTATTGAGATGATAGTAGAAGATAAAGAAAACACTATAGCTGTCAAAGTGATAGATAATGGGATTGGAATAAAACCGGAAGAAATAAACAAAATATTTGACAGGTTTTATCAGGCTGAAAATAGTCACGCTTACCACAAATCACCCAGTATGGGTATAGGGCTTTCGCTATGTAAAAGTATTGTAGAACTTCACCACGGAACTATACAAGTGGAAAGTACCCCTGGATACGGAAGTATTTTTATTATAAATCTGCCTAAAGGAAATAATCATTTTAAAGAGGAAGAATTAATACACCATGAAAAGCAGGAAATTATACTGGATAATCCCATGGAAGTAAATAACCAGCTACTACCGGACCAGTCATTACAGGATGCAGACGGACTTCTGCTTACAGATGAAGGAGAAAAGAAATATAAACTTTTGGTGGTAGAAGATAATGAGGAGTTACTCCATATTTTACAATCGCTTTTTAGTCCTCTGTACCAGGTTATCATAGCCCGTAACGGAAAAGAAGGATTGGAGCAGGTACGCAAGGAGATGCCGGATATTGTTATCAGCGATATAATGATGCCGGTTATGTCAGGTTCAGAACTCTGTATGAAAATCAAACACGACCCGGAATTATGCCATATACCTGTTATTTTACTAACAGCAATGAATTCTGTCGAACAAAATATTGAAGGATTAAAAAGAGGAGCTGATGATTATATTAATAAACCCTTTAGTTCCAAAATATTAGTTGCCCGCTGCAATAATCTGATCAGAAACCGTATTTTAATCCAAAACAAATTCAGCCAACAGGAATTACCGGATACTCAGGCATTGGCTAATAATCCGGTAGATCAGAAGTTTATGGAAAATGTTACTAACATTATCGAAAAAAATATGGATAATATGGAATTCGATATGAATAGCCTGGCCAGAGAGCTCGGATTAAGCAGAAGTTCCCTCTATTCCAAATTTAAAGTATTAACGGGGATGACACCAAATGAGTTCGTATTAACCTGGAAACTTAAAAAAGCGGCTCATTTATTAAAAAATAATCCGGAATTACAAATTGTAGATATCTCAGACCGGTTAGGATTCGGCTCCGCACGCTACTTCACCCGGTGTTTCAAAGCACAGTTTAACATTACCCCGGCAGATTATAGAAAAAATGCTTAAGAGGAGATAGAAGTCCAAGAAATGATAATTTAACTTCTAAGAAACACAGTTTCTGATAACTTCTTTGACTTCTTTAACTACTAAAGGGCGTCCAAACGGACACCCTTCTACAGTATAAACACTAACGGATAAACTAAAACAAATTATTTTAATTTAATCCTTTTTCTATATATTGTTTACGTTTAAGTGCTTCTAAAAAATAGTAATCTGCATAATTAAGAGGTTTATCCACCTCTGCCCCGTGGGGAATACTTCCTACGGAATGCATCAAAAGAAAATTCCCGTTTTCTCCTACCTTTGCCCGGTAAGCATCTGAAGCCATGGATTCCATCAAACGGTCTGCATACTCTTTATAACGATTGGCAAAAGGGATATCCATGGTTGACATTTCATATAAGGCAGACGCCATACAGGCAGCTGTTGACACATCTCTGAATTCATCCGGAATAGCAGGAGCTTCCATATCCCAATAAGGAATACAGTCTGCCGGCATCGCCGGATGATTTTTCATAAATTTAAACGTTTTAATAGCCTGTTGAATATACTTCGGTTCTCCGGTTTCCCGGTAACAGACTGTATATCCATATACCGCCCAGGCCTGTCCACGACTCCACACAGATTCATGTGCATATCCCTGTGCCGTATGGCGATTGCGTACTGCCCCTGTGGTCAGGTCATAATCAATCACATGATAACAGCAACCATCCGGACGGAACTGTTCTTCCAAAGCCCGGTCTGCGTGCACTACCGCAATCTGGTAATAGGTAGAATCGCCGGTCAACCGTGTAGCTTCAAAGAGTGGTTCCAGATTCATCATATTATCTATAATTACCGGACATTCCCAGCCCCGCTCAGACATCCATCCCCGGTCTACATCCCAGGATTGGATAATTCCGGGTACTTCCCGGAACCGGGTAGATAAAGATTGGGCGGCCTGTACGATTACTTCTACATACTCCGGATTACCTGTCAGACGGTAGCCATTCCCGAAACTGCAATAAATCATAAAGCCGACATCATGATGCCAGGTCAGATTCTTTGCTTCTTCCATTCCACGACTATATTTATCCGCAAGCGGCAAAAGGTTTTCATCCCCTGTTAATTCGTATAAATACCACACCGAGCCTGGAAAGAATCCACTCCGCCAGTCTGCATACCCACAATAATAGACCGAACCATCTTCCTGTAGAGTAACCGGATTCAGGAACCGTCCACTGGCCTCTATGATATTAATTTCGTTTCCTATCTGTTTACGCGCAAAATCAATATTCTCTTCCACAAAATCCATGGGTCTGGATACAGATTTACATCCTAATAAACATAATAACAAATTCAATAGTAAGATTTTATTCATATTTATATCATCATTTATAGTGTTTAACCTCAAACAGATAGTCACCTGTACGTACAGGTTGTGTAGCTGTCAGGACAAGACGGTAGATTTGTTCTCCCCATGTTGCCGAAAGCCGGGGATCCTCCAGTAGAATTGTTTCACAGGCTATCTCAAATTTATTTTTATCATAGAAAAACCGCCTGTTGTTCTTCTACTTTTATCAAAACTTTACCCGGAGAACTTATATCAACCCCCTCCCCCCAGGTAAGAAAATGAACCTGATTAGAAGAATAAGCCTCTTCCAACTCAAAAACATCCCGGATAATAAGCGCGTTTTTCTGAAGGGTATAGGAGCGAATCCATTGATTTACTTTAGCAGCCCCCGGATACGCAGTAGAGATATCTGTAGTGAACTTCATTTTTCCAGCTTCAAACCGGCTTCCTGTAGCTTTGTATTGACTTCCAAAACATTGTGCCACTCCATTAATTACAGGAATATTATGGTAATTACTTTGCATAGTCCATATGGAGTAACGCTCATTACTAAATGTTTGCCGGGTATATATACCCACTCCTGCATCAATGAAAATGGGCGTATCATTCAAATAAAAAGAAAATGTACCTACATCATTATGATTATGACTCTCATTATTATACCCACCTTTGGCAGCAATAAAAAAACCGGCTTTATTAGTCATATAACAAAACTCCGTTTCGGGAAACC
The DNA here is from genome assembly GCA_020860805.1 of Tannerellaceae bacterium. Classification (GTDB taxonomy): domain Bacteria; phylum Bacteroidota; class Bacteroidia; order Bacteroidales; family Tannerellaceae; genus UBA4116. The sequence goes on from JAJBTP010000108.1 coordinate 6,008, forward strand.
AACTGTAAGCCGGTGGAGTAAATGAATCCGGGAGCTTCTTCATTTCTGACTCACAAACAAGATTCCGGAAAGTTCGATAAACATCCCTTCCTTCAAAAATAGTCCAGTCGTTATTCTTATGATACAGATGCCCTGCATACGCTTCCATCAAACGACTATTTACGGCTGTTCCATACCGGTAAATTAGCCGGGGATCTCCTCCACCTTTTGCAGAGGCATCTGCAAAATTGACTACCCAACCTTTGCCTACATACGAACGTGCAATATACTCACCCATATTTTTAATAACCGGATGTCCAAATAAAGAGATTTGTTTTCCGGTAGCTTCATATAATAGCTCCAGATAGTCATACATCTTACCTGCCGCATGTCCCCAATAGGAAGGTCCTTCCCCACAAGCGCCGTCCGAATGGTTATAATTAATAAATTTATCTACTGAAACCATGGTTTTATAAACAATGGCAGCCAGTTTATCCAAATCGTCTTCCAGTAAAAGGGCACATTGAAGGACATTGAAATTACACCAGGGATTCCAGTTATTTACCAACATACCCGGTTTATAATGAACAGCCTGCCACCAAAACCGGTCTGTATCCAAATAAGTATCCAGAATACGTTCGTTTAGTTCTTTTTTTAACCGTTCAGAGATTACGGGGTTTACTTTATCAAATTCTTCATGCATGAAATAATAGGTCCAGGCTAATAAGGAGGCTAAATCCCCTGCCGTCAAATCCATAATATGTTCTTTATAATCCGGCAAAGAACGACGGGATTGTTGCGCACTTAAATGGGCCGAAAGAGCCCACGAAGTCATTTCACAGGTATGAAATACACCGTTAATGAGTTGTCCGGTAAAACGACCTTTTCCTTCTGCGAGTTCTGCCAGTAATAAAGAGGTAATTGCCGTATTGTTACTGCTAAAAGGTTCTTCCATCACACGACGGCTACCACTACGTTCAAATTCCATATAGTCCGTAGCTTTTACAACCTTCCATTCATATGCCAGATACTTTTCTCCGGCAGTAATAAAATTATCTTTTTCTCCCTGCATAAAAGTCTCCCAACCCTGGCGATCAGTATAAGGCGGATAAGTTATCCATTGTTTATCCGGAAATAAATAGCTTTTTAATTGCTCCACACCGGTACATTGTTGTAACAGATTCCGTTCGGTATAAGCCTGTAAGGGTTGGAACAGGAAAATAAACAATACCAGATAAATAAGAGTGCTTTTTTGTGTTTTCATAGATATCCAATAAACTAACACTGACCGGAAAACCGGTCAGTGTTAATTAAATTTTAGGTTTAATTCCAACCCGGATTTGGTTTAATATTCGGATTTCTTTGGATTTCTTCCAATGGTATTGCCCATGTATCAGCCATATAACCTCCTTTCCATATATAAGGAGCTCTAATACTACCCCAAATTTTCATAATACCATTTCCTTCATAGAAAACTGTTTCTTTCAAAGTACCCCAACGAAATTCATCGAAATAATTAATGCCTTCATTTACAAATTCAAATCGTCTTTCATTCCGTAAACGTTCTCTCAAATTATCCCTGCCGGTAACCATTGTTGCCGGAGTAGAATTTAGTTCTGCTACACCAGCACGTCTTCTTACTTCGTTTATAAGTGCTGTAGCTTCACCTAAATCTCCTCCTCCTTCAATCAAAGCTTCTGCCCACATTAATAATACATCTGCATACCGGATAATCGGGAAGTCTGTTGGGCCAGCTACCCTGTTGTCAATTTCATTTACTCCTTCATACACATATTTACGATGTAAATAATAAAAGACAGATTCTGTATCTGATTTCAGGTCGTTTATTTCTTCTGTCATCTCTACAAAAGGCCATCTGGAAGTTACTGTATAATCCTGGGAATTCAGTGACCCTACATAATCTGAATAAGGAGTTATTACATTTGCCGCTAAACGAGGATCCCGGTTTTCATAAGCCTTTTTTATACGGGCTTCATTTCCGGATGGCAAATAGTAATTACGAATAGCAGGAACTTCTTTTTCCAATTCCTCTAACCGCCCTTCTACTTTTTCTTTTATTCTTCTTATTGCATCCGCATCATATCCGGCAATAGCAGGCCCCTCCGTATCTCTTAAAAAGAAAACTTCACGGGCATCCAAAGGAAGATCTGAGTAACCTGGTATATAGTTTTCCCAGTCAAATTTAGACCCATCAGCACATTCATATAAATCTACAATATTAGGTGAAATAACATATGTATTCCAGCAAGAACCATGCGAAGAACGGGTTCCACAGTAAAATTGAGTATCCGAACCATAATCCACATTCGCTGTATGCTGAAGAGTAAATATCATTTCCTCACATTGTTCATTCGCTAGATAAAATAAGAACGTATAAGCACCGGTATTCAGACACCGTACCCACACTCTTCTACCTTTTTAAAATCTTTAATCGCCTCATCATATTTTCCTGTATAAAGATAAACTTTTCCTCTTAAAGCATAGGCCGCACCTTTAGCTACATGTCCATAATCACTATCTGCCGGCGCATATTTATTGGGGAGATTAGGTTCATTAATAGCATCTGTAAGATCCTGAATAATTACTTCCCAAACATATTCTTCTGTTTCCCGAGGTTTTATAATATCATCCAAAAGTGTTTCTTCCAAATATACAGGAACCCCTTTAAATACCTGATTTAACCGGAAATAGTAATAAGCACGTAAAAATTTAGCTTCTGCTACATAACGTGCTTTTTCTCTGCAGAAGAAGGGGAAATCTCTGGTATATTATGAATCGCATCATTTGCCCGGACAATGCCCGTATATTGTGCTTTCCATATATCCTTAAACAAACCATCAGCGCTATTTATGGTTCCATTCAGGTAAGCAGGCGCATTACTGGCATCCTGTTGGGTAGACATACCGAAACGATCCAATGCATACAGTTGACGTCCGGAGGAACCGCCCGTACTATACCCATCTCTTAATACATTATAGACTCCCGCCATTCCTAAATCGGTCAGATAGTCGCTCGTCCACATATTCGTAGAAGCGATTTGATCATAGGGCTCCGTATTCAATAAGTTTTCAATACAACCGGTAGCAGAAAGTCTCATGGCTCCTATCAGAAAGCACTTTCCTATAGATTTAATTGTATTTGATAATATTCTTGATTTCATAATGCAAATTTTTAATTAAAAGTTAACAGTCAAACCAAAAGCAAACTGGCGCATAGGTAAATAACCAATACCGGCACCTCTCTCAGGGTCCATAAACGGATAAGGTGTAAAAGTCAATAAGTTTTCTCCTGATGCAAAAACCCTTACATGATCAATTTTAATTCTTTCAGTAAGACGGGAAGGAATTGTATAACCTATCTGAAGATTTTTCAATTTAAGATAAGAAGCATTATAAATCCAACGGGTACTGGGAACTCCATTTTGAGCTTGTTCAAGTGTTCCACCTGCATTGGATAAACGAGGATAAGCACCACCCTGATTATTCAAAGGATTAGAAGGATTATCTACATCATAGAAATACCGGTTATTGGCAACATCCAATCCGATTGCATTCTCATTGGAAGTATAAGGAGAGTTATAACCTGATTCCAGGAAATAATAATAAACACCTGCTACACCAGACCAAATCATAGATAAATCAAAATTATTCCATTCCACATCAATTGTAAAACCATAGTTATATTTAGGTAAGCTGATTTTCCTGTGAAAGTACGGTCATTGGTATCTCCATAGATTTTATCGC
>JAJBTP010000543.1 GCA_020860805.1 Tannerellaceae bacterium
TTTATACTTTACTTAAATTATCAATTGTAGATGCTCAATTGTCAATTCTTTTAATGAATGCTCTTCTTGTTTTATGATGTTCCCGTTTAAAATAATCCCATTGTGCCTGAACCGCATTATTGGTTTCCAGTTCCGGATTACTTTCAGTATACACAACGCCCAGTTTTTGATACACAGGGATTAAATCATTAAATATTAATGCAACCACTCCTTTATTCTGATATTCCGGTAAAACTCCCATCAGATATAAGTCTATCACCTTAGGCTTTGATTTAAGTCCTTGTAAGAGTGGAATAAAACCAAAGGGAAATAACCGTCCTTTCGCTTTTTTCAACGCAGGAGAAAGACTGGGTAATGAAATACCAAATCCTACTACCGAATCATCTTCTTCACGGATAATAATAGTAACCATATCCAAACGAATCATTGGAATATATTGATTAACATAATAATCTATCTGTTTATCTGTCAAAGGAGCAAAACCATACAAAGGAGTATAAGCCTTATTCAGAGCATCAAATATTTTACGGGCATAGGGCCAGATTTCTTTCCGTTTATTAAATTTCAGTACTTTCAGTCCATATTTTTTCTTGACAATCTCTCCTATCCGTAAATGTTTATCCGGAACTTCATCCGGTATATAGATTTTAAATTCATACCAATCCTGATCCTTTATATATCCCATTCGCTGCATCTGCACAGGATAATAAGGGAAATTATAGATAGCTGCCATGGTTCCCATCTGATCAAATCCTTCAATAAGCATTCCTTCATGATCCAAATCGGTAAAACCAAGAGGACCATGTAAGGTTTTCATCCCTAATCTACGGGCCCATTGCTCAACCGCTCCGAAAAGAGCATCTACCACTTCTTCATCATCTATAAAATCAACAAATCCGAAACGGGCATTGTTCTGCTTCCAGATTTCATTACTTTTCCGGTTAATTATTCCGGCAATACGACCTACAACCTTGTCATTTTTATAGGCCAAATACAACACAACATCACACACCTCAAACGCCGGATTCCTTTTCGGATCCAGTGTCATCATCTCTTCTTCAATCAGGCCAGGTACATGATAAGGGCTATCCTTGTATAATTCAATATTAAATTTAACAAACTTCTTTAGTTCTTTCTTAGTTGTTACCTCTTTAACAATTATGCTCATTGGTATTTTTTTGATGTACAAAGTTACATAAATAATTTGTTTCTAACGAGTTCAGCATTCAGTTAAATACGCTTTTAAAACACTTTATAACTATAAACAGGAATAAACTTTTGGAATTTAAGGTGTGTTACAGATAAACAGGAAAAAGCGACTAATTAAAGAAATCTCATTATGTGTACTTTACTCACAGCATCCATGCTTTTCAAATCAGAAGCAAGTACCGGAGAAGGAGCTATCTGGCATCCCGGCAGGAATTCACTTTTCTGGGTAGATATAGAAGGGCAAACACTTTTTGAATATCTTCCTCAGGAAAATAATTGTAGAAAGTGGTCTTTTGACCGGATGGTTTCTACTGTGGTTCCTGAAAGTAATATTTCAGTAGTGGTAGCCTTACAAAATGAAATAGTAAGATTAGAGTTGGAAACCGGACAACTTAATACCATTGCCCTTATAGATGATATGCAGGGAAAAGGCAGGTGCAATGATGGCAAGTGTGATCCCGAAGGTCGTTTCTGGATTGGTACTATCGCCAAAAAGGCTCCTACAGGTTCCGCCAAACTTTATACTGTTTTACAGGATGGTACAGTAACAACCAAAATATCAAATGTCACCAATTCAAACGGTATTGTCTGGACCTCAGATAAAAAATACATGTATTATATTGATACACCCACCAGGCAGGTTTCCAGATATTTATACGATGTTAAAACCGGAAATATTGAACTTGATGGAATCGCTGTGTCTATTCCGGAAAATACCGGTAAACCTGATGGTATGACTATTGATAAAAATGGGAATCTTTGGATAGGGCAATGGGGTGGTTATGGAGTTTATTGTTATAATCCTGTTTCAGGAGAACTTCTTTCCAAAATTGAAGTTCCAGTTCCCAACGTTCCCTCCTGTGCTTTCGGGGGTGAGAATCTGGAAACTCTTTATATTACAACTGCCAGAGGCACTTTATCTACCGATGAATTAATAAAATATCCGGATAGCGGTAGTCTTTTTGTCTGTAAACCTGGTGTACAGGGAGTAAGTGCAAATTACTTTACAAAATGAAGAAAAAAATGTTTTCAGGAAGTTTATTAAGTCGTTTCCACATTTATATGATACCTTTGTATAAAGTACAAAAGATAAATATCTTACTTAATTCATATAGTTATGAGTCGAAATAAGAGAACTAAAAAAGATAATAAAGAGAAAAAAAATAACTCTGGTGCTAAAAGACTGACCAAAGACATAATGATTCATTCTATTGTTTCCCTTTTTCAATCATCCCCTAAAGAATTATTTAACTATAAACAGGTTAGTAAAAAAATAGGTGTAAGTAATCAGGTACAAAAATTACAGGTTGTAGATATTCTTTATGATTTATCTGCAGATGATTTCATTACAGAAATTGATAAAGGCCGCTATCGCTTAAATAGTCTGGGAACAGTGGCTATCGGAACATTTGTCCGCAGAAGTAATGGCAAAAATTCTTTTATTCCGGAAGACGGAGGTTCACCTGTATTCATTGCAGAGCGAAACTCTAAACATGCGATGAACGGTGATAAGGTAAAAGTTCAACTTTTTGCTAAACGGAAAGGAGCGGAACCTGAAGCAGAAGTAATAGAAGTCCTGGAAACAACAGAACGTACCTTTGTCGGTAAATTACAGGTAGCAAAAGGTTTTGCCTTCCTGATTACAGAAAATAAGACACTTGCGAATGACATTTTTATACCTAAAGAAAAACTGAAAGGTGGTAAAAATGGAGATAAAGCTATTGTCAAAATTATAGAATGGCCAGAAAATGCCAAAAATCCACTGGGAGAAGTTATTGATATCTTAGGAGTAGCCGGACAAAATACAGCTGAAATGCATGCCATTTTAGCAGAATTCGGATTACCCTACAAATATCCAGCAGCTGTAGAGAAAGCAGGAGAAAAGATTTCTGACGTTATTTCTGAAGAAGAAATCAGTAAACGGGAAGACTTCCGTGAAGTTCTTACCTTTACTATTGACCCTAAAGATGCAAAAGATTTCGACGATGCACTTTCTTTCCGTATCCTTGAAAATGGAAATTATGAAGTCGGAGTACATATTGCTGACATCACACACTATGTAAAGCCGGATAGTATTATTGATAAAGAAGCTTTTAGCCGGGCAACCTCGGTTTATCTTGTAGACCGGACTATTCCGATGCTCCCGGAACGTTTATCCAACGGACTTTGTTCTCTCCGCCCTAATGAAGAAAAATTATGTTTCTCAGCAATTTTTGAGTTAACAAAAGAAGCGGAAGTAAAAAACTATCGTATAGGTCGCACCGTCATCAAAAGTGACAGACGATTTACCTATGAAGAAGCACAGGAAATAATAGAATCCGGTGAAGGAGATCACGCAGAAGCGATTCTTGCTCTGAATAAATTAGCACAAAAAATCCGGGAAGAAAGATTTAAGAACGGTGCCATTAACTTTGATAGATATGAAGTACGTTTTGAAATTGATGAAAATGGTAAACCATTAAAAGTATATTTTAAAGAGTCTAAAGAATCCAACAAACTAATCGAAGAATTTATGTTACTGGCCAATAAAACTGTAGCTGAATTCATTGGTAAAACTCCTAAGGGCAAAACCAAAAAAACATTTGTTTATCGTATTCACGATCTTCCAGATCCGAAAAAAATGGAAAACTTCGCTGCATTCATCCGTCGTTTTGGTTATAAAATGAAAACAGAAGGAAAGAAAAGTGAAGTATCGAAAGGCATTAATAAACTGTTAGACAAAGTACAGGGAAAACCTGAAGAAAATCTTATAGAGACTTTGGCTATCCGGGCCATGCAAAAAGCGAAATATTCGACAGAAAATGTAGGTCATTATGGATTAGCATTTGAATACTATTCGCATTTTACCTCTCCTATCCGTCGATATCCGGATATGATGGTTCACCGGCTTTTAGAACGTTACACGCAGGGGGGACGGAGTGTAACTCAAAATAAATATGAAGAGATGTGTGAACACTGTTCAAGCATGGAACAGGTAGCAGCTAATGCGGAACGTGCTTCTATTAAATATAAACAGGTTGAGTTTATGAGTGACAAACTAGGAATGATATTTGATGGTGTGATTTCCGGAGTAACTGAATGGGGGTTATATGTCGAATTAAACGAAAATAAATGCGAAGGTTTGGTTCCTATGCGTGACCTAGGTGATGATTATTATGAATTCGATGAGAAAAACTATTGTCTGGTAGGTCGCCGCCGCAAACAGGAATATCGCTTAGGTGACTCTATTACGATTAAAGTAGCACAGGCTAATTTAGAAAGGGAACAACTTGACTTTATGTTGGCAGAATAAAATAGGAATGATTAATACAAATTATTCTGCTAACCATTCGTGTAATTGAGTTATTATCTTTTTTATAGCTTCCGGCATTGTACCAATACGTGCCAGATGGCAACCTTTAGGTTCTATATAAGTCTGTAAATTCTTTTTATTCTTAAAATCAGGTATACGGGTAGCACTCCATGGGTCGTTTTCACCGTAAATAAATATCATTTTCGGATCATTATTTTTCAGGAATGAATAAAGTTTTCGATATAAAGAATCCGAAAAGTCAATATCTGTAACTCCTTCCGGAAGCATTAGATTGGTCAGATAATTATCTGCACTGGTAATAGAAAGCCATTTCAGTAATGGTTTAGTATCATAAGGATAATATCCTAATTCACGTGCTGCCTGTACAAAGAAAGAAGCATACGGTTGCTGTTCGGAAAAATAATCCGGTCCGCTTATTTCTACCAGATGATTAAACAGTACTTCCGTGGATGATTGTAACGATGGAATGGTACTAACGGAAGTTCCCCACTGCCATAGTGCAAATGGATATTCCAGGACACAATAATCCAGTACTTCTTCCAGAGGAATACGAAAAGTCAAATTCTTTTCTTTCGAAAAAGACGATAAAAGCGGCACCATTTCTGCCTTTCTTTTTAATATCTCCTGCTGGAAATTCTTAATTTTCTTTCTTTCAGAGCGGCTGCCGGTATTGCGGAGAAAAGAGAGATGCCGCTCATCTTCCACAGCACGGTTCAACGGCCCGACATAAGAAACTGAGATATCTACATCATCAGGAAAATAACTTCTGTAAATAAGGGTATTCTGCCCCCCCTTACTAATTCCTGTACTAATCCATTTACCTACATATATATTTTTCAGTAATGTAGTAACAGTGTGTAAATCGTTTACTGCATTTTCAGCCGTAAGAAACTGCCAATCACAAGGTTCAGGGGTAGACTCCAGAAAATACCGATGTTCCACAAATACTACATTGGTATTTAAAAGCCGGGAAAGCTCCTCATAATAGCCGGACTGTAAAGCATATCCACCTCCATATCCTTCGGTTACAATCACAGTCGGCTGATGAAAATCGACATGATTTAGAATTACCCGTTGTGTAAAAGTACCTTTATCCGGGTTTAAATGATCGATTGGCTGCTCAATAAATATCACATATTTCTCACGATAATAAGGAGATTCAAGACTATCTAAACTCTTTATCTGAGGAAATAAAATTAATTTCTCTTTTAAACATTCCTGGCCAATAACAGGAATAATCGAAAAAACAGGAACCAAAAGGCTATATATATCAAACGAAACGGACTTTTCATCGTATCTATTGTTCATTAAACAACTTAAACTGATAACCTTCCTCTAAAAGCCACTCTATTGCTTTGGGCAAAGCCTCTTTCATATTTTTTTCTGCTTTAATCGAATCATGAAAAACAATAACCGAGCCATTACGGGTATAGTTTTTTATAACATTCAGAACACCTTTTGGTGTCATATGAGGGCTGTAATCACGAGTCACTACATCCCACATAATAATCCGGTACTTTTTTCTTAAGAATATTATTTGAGCAAGACGCATATGGCCGTGAGGGGGACGAAAAAGGTTTCCGGGTATATAAGTAGTTGCTTTCTTTACATTTTCTATGTAATTACGGGTCCAGTAACGAATGCCTTGAATATGATTATAGGTGTGATTTCCTACCTGATGGCCTCTATCCAGTACCATTTGGAAAATTTCAGGATACTTACGGACGTTATCTCCCACGCAAAAGAATGTAGCTTTAACTCTATAGGTATCCAATAAGTCAAGTACCCACGGAGTTATTTCAGGGATCGGTCCGTCGTCAAAAGTTAGGTAGACACATTTTTCAGTTGCCGGCAGTCGCCAGATAGCCCCTGGAAACAGAATCCTGTATATCCAGGGGGGCTGTTCTATAAACATATTTTTATTTTATCTTGCTGTCGATGTAAAAGCCATCCGGTAATTATCAAATTCTTCCTGGTATTTTGTACCGAAGTCCGGATTATATTGTCTGGTTACCCTAAACACTTCCTGCATAACTGCCAGATTATGTTCCAAATCTCCCAATACACTACTTAAATGATAAGGAGGAAGACGGAAAAACCAGTTAATATTACGCATTGCATTATCCGCTATCATATTGAAAATAGCTTCTGCTTTTTCGGCCTGATTCAACATATAATAATATTCTGCCAAAGATAAACCTGTCGCATCCATCGGAACATTTACCGGAGGTAATACTTCCATAGCTTTATCTAATACATTTAACGCCATTTCCTCTTTTCCTTCTTCCAGTAAAGCGCCAGCCAGACGGCCAAATAAATGTACACGATAGGATTTACACATCCGCATCACATTTTCATCTAAATAAACACCGGGTTTATCTACACCTCCCCAGCGGAATTTATTCATTACATTCTCATACATCTTTTCAGTATTGATAGCCCGGGTTGTACCTTTCGTTTCCATCGGAACAATCTGGTAAGCTAACCCTGTCTGCTGAAAGAAACCATCCAGTTTAACAAATTGGTCCGGACTTACTGTAATAGCATAATAAATCGGACGCTCCCAGTTATTATTCTGTAACATATCCAGAATAATTAATTCCTGTTTACCCAGGAAATTTTTACCTGACAGATCGATATTCATCTGTTTTAATAAATATTCTGTGTCATCCGAAGAGATTATCCTATTTTTCATTACAGCTGCCGAATCTACTGGCAGAACCAGTTTCTGAGTAGGGATATAATCAAATTCCTGCGTATAACCCGGAATCTTTTTAGTTCGTGGATCATCACTACGTACAAAAGTAAGTACCCTGTCCAGACTCCACTCCTCTATTTCCGGAAATGGAACTATATAAGCTGCACCCCGGGTGCCTTGAACATATTCTGAGCGATTCCACGATATGGGTAATGGATCGGAATCATATGCCTGTCGTTTCATTTGATCAATATACCAGTCAGTCTGCAGATAACTTGTATTACATACCCGGACATCTGTACGAATATCCTCTACTTCCTGTGCATACCACAAAGGGAATGTATCATTATCACCATTTGTAAAAATTATAGCATCAGGCTCACAGGATTGAAGATAATTTGCCCCAAAATCACGGGCCACATATCTGTTTGAACGGTCATGATCATCCCAGTTTTGAGAAGCCATCTGTATAGGAACAAATAAAGCAATTACAGAAGCAACAGAGACCGCCACAACAGGTTTCAGGCCCGTATATCTCTCCAACAATTTAGCTGCTCCAGCCACCCCAAAGCCAATCCACAGGCAAAATGCATAGAAAGAACCAGCATAGGCATAATCTCTTTCACGTGGCTGATAAGGAGTCTGATTCAAATACAAAACAATTGCAATACCGGTCATAAAGAAAAGGAAAAAAGTAACCCAGAAAGACTCTATACCTTTTTGCCCACGGTATACCTGGAAGAAAACACCAATAATACCCAATAATAAAGGTAACATATAATATACGTTATGACCTTTATTATTTACTATATCATAAGGCATATTATCCTGTGGTCCTACCAGAAATTTATCAATAATTTTAATACCGGTAATCCAGTTTCCATGCAAAATTTCACCATGTCCCTGAATATCATTCTGACGTCCCGAGAAATTCCACATAAAATAACGCCAGTACATAAAATTCAACTGATAAGAAATAAAGAAACGTATATTTTCAACAAAAGTAGGATTTACTACTGAAGCCGGTTGTCCACAACGGGTATATCGTACCGTCTGCCCGGTGACATTAGCCCATTCTTTATAGGCTGATACATGGCTGGGCACATTACTATACATCCTGGGGAAAAGCATCTTCGTTTCATCCACATAATCATATTCCGTTTCATAACGGGAAATATAGTAACGGTCTTTCTCAGATTCATTAGTTTTAATAATCCGGCTCCAGGTAGGTTGCCCGTCACGTGTTGCTATCACGCAATTTCCTTCACCGTTGACTTCATATTTTAATTCAGAGGCATAGGTCTGGCCATATAATAAAGGAGTTTTTCCATATTGTTCACGGGCCAGGTAGGTACGAAGTGTAAATATATCTTCCGGTGAATTCTGGTCCATCGGAGTTCCGGCTGTTGAACGAATCATAATTACAGCATACGATGAATATCCAACAACAATCACCAACAAAGAAACAAGAATTGTATTTATTATCTGAATATTAATTCTTTTATAGTAGAACATAAATCCGGTTAATGCGGCAATAAGAATAAGTCCCAGAATATATCCATCACCGATAAAAGGAATACCCAATAAAGTAACAGAAAAGATAAAGGCAATTTTCATTCGTAAATCATTGACAGTATCCCGCATGGTTTCATAAATAGCCCAACTCAATACACAGGCTAAGACAATTCCATAGACATATACACCCGAATTATAAGGCATACCCAGGACATTCACAAAGAATAATTCAAACCAGCCACATACTTCAACGAGTCCTTGCACTACTCCATACATCATGAGAGCAATCATAACAAAAGAGATACCTAACGCAATGAATGTTCCTTTCATCGTAGGATTCTCAAATTTCTTATAATAATAGACCAATACAATCGCAGGAATACAAAGAAGATTCAACAGATGGACTCCGATACTAAGACCCATCAGATAGGCAATTAGAACAATCCAACGGTCTGCATGAGGATGATCCGCCGCATCTTCCCACTTTAGGATTAACCAAAATACAACTGCAGTAAACAAAGACGAATAAGCATATACTTCACCCTCAACAGCACTAAACCAAAAGGTATCACTAAAGGTATACACCAAAGCCCCAACCAAACCACTACCCATAATTGTTATAAGTTGAGACATATCCGGTTGTAGCCCTTCTTGGACCATCATTTTTCGGGCCATGTGAGTAATACTCCAAAAGAGGAATAAAATAGTCAACCCACTAAACAAAGCCGACATGGCATTGACCATAATAGCGACCTTATCCGGAGAAGAAGCAAGTTGAGTAAATAAATTGGCCGTTACCATAAAAAAGGGAGCACCCGGAGGATGTCCTACCTCAAGTTTATAAGCAGAGGATATAAATTCACCACAATCCCAGAAACTTGCGGTTGGTTCCATTGTCATTAAATAAACGGCAGAAGCAATAATGCATGTCAACCATCCCAACACATTGTTGATTAGTCTATAATTTCCCATACAGTGGTATATAATATGTTTTATTT
>JAJBTP010000153.1 GCA_020860805.1 Tannerellaceae bacterium
ACCTATTGGTTTTTCCTTAGAAATAAGATAATTTTACCCTCGCAGAAAACGTTTGAATCTAAACTATACAAGACAAAAAAACAATCTATCATGAACACGAAAACACAGCTTTTAATTTTAGCCTTTTCTATTCTTAGTTTGGTCGCCCGGGCAGGCGGCCGTCAAACAATTCCTTTTAATGAAGGTTGGACTTTTAAGAAATCTCCGGGACAATCTGAGTTGGCACTTCAGGGACCTGCATGGGAAACCGGTTGGGAGGAAGTGGAAATACCTCATACCTGGAATGCTACCGATATGCAGACACGGGCTAATAACTTTTATGAAGGAGCAGGTTATTACCGAAAGAAATATGTTATGCCTTCCGATCGGAAGGACAAACGCTTATTTCTTCGTTTTGAAGGTGTGGGAGCAGTAGCGGAGATATATGTAAATGGCTCCCTGGTTACTACACATAAAGGAGGCTATTCCGCTTTTGCCTGTGAGATAGGGACTTTGCTAAAAGCCGGTGAAGAAAATGAAATTATCGTTAAAGCTGATAATTCATCACGTCCGGATGTAATTCCTATCAATCATGTCCTGTTTGGTGTGTATGGAGGTATATACCGGCCGGTATGGCTGATTGTAACCGAACCATATAATATAGCAGTAACCGATCATGCTTCGGCTGGTGTTTATATTACTCAAAAGAATGTGTCTAAGCGGAAAGCGGAGGTCAATATCAAAGTAAAGTTGGATAATGCCACTTTACAACCGGCTAACCTGACACTAACCCATACTATTTATGACCAGTCCGGTAAAACAGTTGCTTCAGATAACAAGCCACTTACTTTATCTCCGCAGGGTATACAGAGTAGTGAGAGTGCTTTTACCTTACGTAATCCGGTTTTGTGGCAGGGACGAAAAAATCCTTATCTCCATAAAGTTGTAAGCCGTCTGTATCAGGATGGGGCTTTACTCGATGAAGTAATACAACCGTTGGATTTACGGGACATAGAAATAAAAGCCGGAGACGGATTTTATCTGAACGGAGAGAAATATCCTATGTATTATGGTGTGTGCCGCCATCAGGATTGGTGGGGGATAGGAAGTGCTTTGAAAAATGAACATCATGATTTCGATTTGGAAACCATTATGGATATTGGGGCTACTACCGTTCGTTTTGCACATTATCAACAATCGGAATATCTGTATCCCGCTGTGATAGTCTGGGATTGATTATCTGGGCTGAAATACCTTTTGTGAACCGGGTTTCCGGACAGGAATGGGAAAATGCACATACCCAGTTAAGGGAAATGATACGTCAGGGTTTCAACCATCCGTCTATTTATGTATGAGGATTGCATAATGAAGTGTATCGTCCTCATGAGTATACGAAGGAATTAACCAAATCATTACATGACCTGGCGAAGACAGAAGACCCCGGCCGGTATACTGTTTCTGTCAATGGATATGGGCATATGGAGCATCCGGTAAACCTGAATGCGGATATTCAGGGAATGAACCGCTATTTTGGATGGTATGAAAAGACTTTACAGGATATGAAACCCTGGATTGAAAATCTGGAAACAACTTATCCGGATCAGATTTTTATGCTGACCGAGTATGGAGCAGATGCTAATATCTATCATCAGACTGAATATATAGGAGATGCTTTAAACTGGACTAAGGAATTCTATCCGGAAACTTTCCAGACTAAAACACATGAATACCAGTGGAGTGTGATAGCAGGGCATCCTTATATTATTGCTTCTTATTTATGGAATACATTTGACTTTTGTGCACCTCTGTGGACCAGAGGTGGTGTTCCGGCACGGAATATGAAAGGATTAATAACTTTCGACAGAAAGATAAAAAAGGATTCCTATTTCTGGTATAAAGCCAACTGGACCAACGACCCTGTTCTACATTTGACCCAACGTAGAAATAAAGACAGAGAAAAACAAGTTGCTTCTGTCACAGTGTATTCTAATATAGGTGCACCAGTGGTTTATCTGAATGGGAAAGAACTGACGGGTATACGGAAAGGATATACGGAGGTACATTATATAATTGATGATGTTCAATTAGTTCAGGGTATCAATAGAATCAAAACAGTAGTAGAGAAAAACGGCCGGCTCTATGAGGATGAAATAGAGTGGAATTATACAGGAGAAAAGAACCGCGAGGCGGAAACATTAAATAATCGCGAAGAACATTCCGGGTTTTAATCTGGGATAAGGCCAAAAAGGTTTTAGGTTTTTTATTGTGTGTCCGGCGTAACGTTCTGTTACGCCGGATTTTTATTATATTGCTGAAACAATCAGAATCCAGTCTTCCTGGTCAGGCGTATTGACTGTGATTTCTTTTGATACATTTTCTATATCTATTTGAATATAGGAACCGTTCCGGGGATTCATCCACTCTAAGCGGGGAGTTCCGGAAGCTTTGAATGGGGGTATAGTTAGTTTTAAATGACCACCCTGTGGTAGATAAACCATTAATTGATTTTCATTTTTCAACGCTACTATTTTCTCTTCCGGTGAACCGGACTCTGTCATAATCAGTTCATTGGCCGGGATACTATTAGCCAGACCAAACCGTTCCATTAATCTGCGGGCGTGGATGACCTGTCTGGCTCCGGGTAAATCTAGAGATGTTTTCCAGTCGCCTCTGGCTCCATTAACAGGTATTTGTCCGGGTGACAGCATTTGCCATACATCATGGCATCCGTATGTATAGCCACAGGCTCCGGAAAACAGACTCCAGTACATCGCCTTCCGTATATCTTTATCATTGAACCAACCCATGGAATCAGGGGCGTTGCATATGGGTTGATTTTCATAGCCGGAACCGCCATCCAAAACAGGTTTAACATTCTCACGATTGTAATCTTTTACCAGTAAATTCCGGTATATCTCATAATCCTGATTACATGCACCTGTATGAATCATATTAAAATCTAACCAAGTTGCATTGTTAAACCACTGTGAAGAAGAATGCCCGGTGAGCGGATAGAAAGTCATCAGATGATTCTTATCCGCATTTTTAAGGCCTTTGCCAAGTGCATCCCAGATAGGATAACTACTGTCACCACCCCAACGGTGACCTCCGTGAATCCAGATAATGTTTTTAAAATTTTTGTATCTTTTTCCCAGCCATGTACCGTATGCCTGTGCATACACCGGTGTGAATATTTGTGGGCCTTTTCCCTGTTGTTTGTCTACTTTATCACCCCAGGTAGGAAGCAAAGCCATATACAACCCTTTGCTTTCTGCCAGCCGGATTACTTTATCTATCCATTTAAAATAGGCTTCGTTGGGTATTACATTTTCGATATCTTTTAAAGGTACTTCTCCCTGCCGGTTAGGGGTATTAAGGCCATCCAGTTCCGGTAAAAGAACAGCCTGGATAACGGTAAAGCCTTTCGCACGCCGGTTTTCAAAATAGTCTTCTATCTCTTCGTCATTCAACCGGTGGAACAGTTCCCATGCTGTGTCTGCCAGATAGAAAAACGGAACCCCGTTTTTGTATTCCAGATACCGGCCGTCGGGTGAAACCTGTAAAAGGCCACTCTTGTTGTTAGTAGCCGGACCTTCCCATGTATCTGTTTGAGCAATTGAAGGTTGGATACTTATTAAATAGGTTAAAAGGATTGCTAAATATCGCATCGCATTTGTTTTTATACGTGAAAATAAAGAACAGAATATATAGTAAGTGGGGAGATTTTAGAACAAAGGTAAGAATTAAACTTATCTTTTCAAACATATCATATTTTAGTTATCTTTGTGGGAAACCAATCGTGTATATCCCATGGAAATATTAAAACTGATTAAGAATGACCCTTGGCTTGCTCCTTATAAAGATGTAATTGAGGGACGTCATCAATATGTTGTGAACAAAAAGAATGTTCTTACTCAGGATGGTAAGATCACGCTTTCTGATTTTGCGTCCGGATATCTTTATTTCGGATTACATAAAACACCGGAAGGATGGATTTTTCGCGAGTGGACTCCCAATGCAACCGCTATTTACCTGACAGGTACATTCAATGACTGGAAGAAAGAGGAAGCATACCGTATGCAACGGTTGGAAAACGGAGTATGGGAAATTGTACTGAAAGAAGATTTGCTTCGTCATGAGGACCTGTTTAAACTGTGGGTTGAATGGCCGGGTGGTGCCGGCGAACGTATTCCTGCATGGATACGACGTGTCGTACAGGATGACCAGACTAAAATATTCAGCGCCCAGGTTTGGAATCCGGAACAATCCTATCAGTTTAAAAAGAAAAAATTCAAGCCCGATACTGCTCCTTTGTTAATTTATGAATGCCATATCGGTATGTCTACCAATGAGGAGAAGGTGGGAACTTATACAGAGTTCCGTCAGAATATATTACCCCGTGTGAAGTCAGATGGCTATAATGCAATCCAGATTATGGCTATTCAGGAACATCCTTATTATGGCTCTTTTGGTTACCACGTGAGTAGTTTCTTTGCGGCTTCATCCCGTTTTGGTACTCCTGAAGAACTGAAACAACTGATTGATGAAGCTCACGAAATGGGTATTGCTGTGATTATGGATATTGTTCATAGCCATGCTGTAAAAAATGAAGTAGAAGGATTGGGACGTTTCGATGGTTCCTATAATCAATACTTTTATGCAGACGGCAGACGGGAACATCCGGCATGGGATTCTCTCTGTTTTGATTATGGAAAGAACGAAGTGTTACATTTCCTTTTGTCTAACTGTAAATTCTGGTTGGATGAATATCAGTTTGACGGATTCCGTTTTGATGGTGTAACCTCTATGTTATATAATAGCCATGGTCTGGGCGAAAGCTTCATGACGTATGCTGATTATTACAATGGTGGTGAAAATATAGATGCAATTGCTTATCTGACACTCGCTAACGAATTAATTCATCAGGTGAATAAGAATGCTATAACCATAGCAGAAGAGGTTAGCGGCATGCCGGGGCTGGCAGCTAAAGTAGAAGATGGCGGCTATGGTTTTGATTACCGTATGGCCATGAACGTACCTGACTACTGGATTAAAATGATCAAGGAAAAGAGAGACGAGGATTGGCACCCTTCTTCTATCTGGTGGGAAACTACGAATCGGCGGGAAGACGAAAAAACTATCAGTTATGCTGAAAGTCATGACCAGGCTTTGGTAGGAGATAAGACTATTATTTTCCGTTTGATTGATGCGGATATGTATTGGCATATGCAGAAAGATGATCATAGCTTCACGGTCGAAAGAGGAGTGGCACTTCATAAAATCATACGTCTGGTTACTGCTTCTACTATCAATGGTGGTTACCTGAATTTCATGGGAAATGAGTTTGGACATCCGGAATGGATAGATTTCCCACGCGAAGGAAACGGCTGGTCACATAAATATGCCCGCCGTCAGTGGAATCTGGTAGATGATAAAAATTTGAAATACCAATATCTGGGTGCTTTTGATAAAGCCATGCTGGAAGCAATAAAAGGTGTCAGGGATTTTCAGAAGGAACCTATAGTAAAGGTTTGGGATAATGATCAGGAACAGATTCTGGCTTATAGAAGGAAAGACCTTATCTTTGTATTCAATTTCAGTCCGACTCAATCCTATACCGACTATAAACTGTTGGTACCGCCCGGAGAATATGAAGTGGTTCTGAATACAGATGCACCGCAGTTCGGAGGTTTTGGATTGGCTGATGATACGGTTCATCATTTCACACAGGCTGATCCTTTATATAAGGAAGAGAAAAAAGAGTGGCTGAGAATATATATACCGGCGCGAAGTGCGGTAGTATTAAAAAAGAAATAACAATTTATTAAATATTCAATCGATAAAGATTTATGTTGTATCCATTAACTTTTGAACCCATTCTGAAAAAAATCATTTGGGGTGGTTCAGATATTTGTCCTTTTAAAGGGATAACGCCAGTACAGGAAGGAATTGGTGAAAGCTGGGAACTTTCGCATGTTGAAGACAACTATTCGGTCGTTGCAAACGGTGATTTGAAAGGTAAGTCACTGGATGAATTAATTAAAACATATGGCACTCAATTGATGGGTAAATCAGTGACTGAACGTTTTGGTACTACTTTTCCTTTATTAATCAAATTTATTGACGCCCGTGATAACCTTTCTATACAGGTGCATCCGGATGATAAACTGGCTAAGAAACGCCATAACTCATTTGGTAAAACGGAGATGTGGTATGTAGTGAAAGCGGCAGAAGGTGCCACACTTTACTCCGGTTTCTCTCAGCAGATTGATGCAAATGAATATGTAGAGCGTGTTGAAAACAACACCATCATGGAGGTATTGCAAAAGTATGATGTCAAACCGGGTGATGTATTTTTTCTGCCTGCCGGACGTGTGCATGCAATCGGTTCGGGATGCTTTATTGCTGAAATCCAGCAAACCAGTAATATCACCTACCGCATTTACGATTATAACCGTAAAGATGCCAATGGTAACGGACGTGAATTGCATACCGAACTGGCTAAAGATGCTATTGATTATACGCTTTATCCGGATTACCGGACAGCCTATACACCGGAAGAAAATGAAAAGGTTGAATTGGTAAGCTGTCCTTACTTCACCACGAATCTTCTGGAGATAAATCAACCCATGAAACGGGATATCAGTGATTTGGATTCTCTTGTGGTTTATACCTGTATGGCAGGTGAACTGATGTTGAAAGATGATAAGGGAAATACAATTCCGGTTCGTCAGGGACAAACTGTTTTGATTCCAGCTGATACAAAAGGTATTACTTTGGAACCAACTGGTGAAGTACGCCTGATGGAGACTTATATTAAGTAATTTAGATTGATTAATGATAGAGGAGTCAGAGAGATAATTTCCTATGGAAATACTTTGGCTCCTTTTTTTGTAATATAAAACGATACCTATGGATTTCGCAGTGTTTTTTACGCCTATGCATATAACTCTGATTATTCTTTTAATCGCAACCTTCTTTTTTATTCAGGGAAAAGTACGTGTCGATTTGGTTTCTATGTGTGCTTTGCTGGCACTGGCTCTTTTTGGTATACTGGAACCGGCTGAAGCTCTGGCCGCTTTTTCCAGTTCTGTTGTGATTATGATGATTGGTCTTTTTATTGTTGGAGCAGGTATTTTCCGGACAGGATTGGCTAAAATGTTAAGTAGTAAAATCTTATTGTTAGCCGGTAAAAATGATAACCTGTTATTTCTGCTGGTTATGCTTGTAACGGCTTCTGTCGGTGCTTTTATCAGTAATACAGGTACAGTTGCCGTGATGTTGCCGATTGTTATGAGTATGGCGTCAGGAGCCAATATCAGTTCAAAACGCTTTCTGATGCCTATGGCTTTTGCCAGTAGTATGGGCATCTTTACGCTGATTAGTACACCTCCTAACCTTGTCATCCAGGAAAACCTTGTGAATGGCGGTTTTGAACCATTATCTTTCTTTTCTTTTGCTCCTGTCGGTCTTGTGTGTTTATCCATAGGAATTATAGTTTTGTTCTTTCTGAGTAAAATGCTCTCTTCCAAAGAGGACGGGGGAGAAAGAAAAGATAAAAAAGGCCGTACGCTTAAAGAACTTGCCGAAAGTTATAATCTGGAAAGCCAGTTGCATAAGGTAACTGTACCACCGGATGGTTCTCCTTTATTGAACCAGAGACTGGCTGATTTATCTATTCCGGCCCGTTATGGGATTACTATTGTAAAAGTAATTCATCTGGATCGCTCTTTTA
Organism: Tannerellaceae bacterium; assembly: GCA_020860805.1. GTDB lineage: Bacteria > Bacteroidota > Bacteroidia > Bacteroidales > Tannerellaceae > UBA4116. The sequence goes on from JAJBTP010000153.1 coordinate 7,715, forward strand.
AATTCAAAAAGAAAACTATTACTGAAAAAGCAGGCCCGGAAACCATTCTTTTACCCGAAGATGTATTGTATTGTAATGGTAGCCCGGAAAATATGGAGTTGTTTGCACAGGAGAATAACCTGATATTGGAAACGGCAGACTATAAAGAATTTAATTCTCTTTTCCGTAACTATGGGATTGCAGAAGCCTTCATTATGCCCAAATCCAAACTTATTAATTTTACAATAAAGGAAATCGGATTCCGCGAGAAATATAATCTTACTGTTGTTGGTATCGAAAGAAACGGAGAATATTTTCTCGATAACATTAAAAATACCCGTTTACATTCCGGAGATGCCTTATTGGTGCAGGGAACCTGGGAAGAAATTGCTATGCTGGCAGATAACCAGGATGAAATTATCGTGGTAGGACAACCTTTGCAGGAAGCTGCAAAAGTTACGCTGGATCATAAAGCACCTGTGGCTACTGCTATCATGATAGGTATGATCGTTGTTATGGTATTGGATATTATCCCCTCTGTTATTGCTGTATTAATTGCAGCTACGCTGATGGTTATATTGGGTTGTTTACGTAATATGCAGGAAGCTTATAACAGTATTAACTGGGAAAGTATTGTATTGATTGCTGCCATGATGCCTATGGCAACAGCTTTTGAGAAAACGGGGATAACGGTATTAATTTCGGATACTTTAATGAGTTCGTTGGGAGATATGGGCCCTCATGCCCTGTTGGCCGGTATTTATTTCTGTACTTCTTTGCTTACCATGTTTATCAGTAATACGGCAACAGCAGTACTTTTGGCACCTATTGCTATGCCAAACAGCCTTAAGTATGGGACTAAGCCCTTATCCATTCCTCTTTGCCGTAGCGGTGGCAGCCAGTATGTGTTTTGCCTCTCCTTTCTCTACACCCCCGAACGCGTTAGTAATGGGAGCCGGAGGATATACATTTATGGATTATATAAAGATAGGACTTCCCTTGCAGGTTATAATGGGAGTGGTGATGATCTTTGTTCTTCCATTATTATTTGGATTTTAAAATCAGTATAACTAACAAAATAAAACAGGAGAGTCTTAAAAAGACTCTCCTGTTTTTATGCTTTTGATGTTGCTGCCTCTTTTTTACTTTCTTTTAAAAGTAGAGCTTTATATTTCTCGATTTCTTCGCTTTCTTTTTGAGTCACTGCCGGATAATCAGGCTTTAAAGCGGCAACCGTATCACAAAGGATTTGATCTACCAGGTAGCGCATGAACCATTTATTATCCGCAGGGATTACATGCCACGGAGCGTGGCGGGTGGAGGTGTTGGTCAGAACATCCGAATAGACCTGCATGTATTTATCCCAATGCAAACTCTCTTCAAAATCCGAAGAAGAGAACTTCCAGTGTTTGGAGTCTTCTTTCAGACGGCTGATAAACCGTTTCTTTTGCTCTTGCTGGGAAACGTTCAGGAAAAATTTAACTACTACGATACCGTTTTATAACACATACTAATAAAAAATATTAATTTGGATGTATCTCTTATTCCAGAAATTTTAGGTTACATCTTCTATTTTCTGTATGTCCGGCAATTTATTTTTCAATAAAATTTCAGGATGAACTTTCGTTACCAGTACATCTTCGTAATGAGAGCGATTGAAAATGCCGATTCGACCCCGTTCCGGAAGGCACTTGCTGATTCGCCAGAGATAGTCATGATCCAGTTGAAGTGAGGTAGGTTGTTTAAAGGAAAAAACCTGGCAACCATTCGGATTAATTCCTGACATAACGTGTTTAATAGTACCGTCTTTACCGGCTCCGTCCATTCCCTGAAATACAGCCAGAATGGCATATTTATCCTGGGCATATAATTTATCCTGCAACTCTGCAAGCTTTTCAACATTCTCGCGGCGTAACGCATCCGCTTCTTCTTTAGTCATTTTACCCGTCCAGGAAGCGCTGAAATTGCTAACTGTATGTTTTACACCCGGAGTAGCGATTTTTTTCTTTAAAA
>JAJBTP010000157.1 GCA_020860805.1 Tannerellaceae bacterium
TGTATGACCCCTCTTATGAACATGATGCATGCGGCGTAGGAATGTTGGTAAACATTCATGGCGGCAAATCACATGAAATTGTTGAGTCAGCCCTTAAAGTTTTAGAAAATATGCGTCACCGTGGCGCAGAAGGCGCGGATAATAAAACCGGCGATGGTGCAGGTATCCTTTTACAGATTCCCCATGAATTTATATTATTACAGGGAATCCCCGTTCCGGAAAAAGGAAGATACGGAACAGGACTCGTTTTCTTTCCGAAAGATGAAGCAGACCGTGCTTCCCTTCTCAGCATAATGATTGAAGAGATAGAAAAAGAAGGACTCAGTCTTATGCATTTACGGAAAGTACCTGTTAATTCCGATATTCTGGGAAAATCAGCATTAGCAACCGAACCTGATATCCGCCAGGTATTTATTACAGGCAATGATGATCAGCAAGCGCTGGATCTCAAACTCTATATCATCCGTAAACGAATCGAAAAGAAAGTAGCTGCCAGTAATGTCGCTACTAAAAATGATTTCTATTGTGCGTCCCTCTCTACCCGTACCATAGTGTACAAAGGAATGTTAGAATCCATGCAATTGCGGCATTATTTTCCGGATCTGACACATCCCCATTTCACCAGCGGACTGGCAATGGTGCATTCACGTTTTAGTACCAATACATTTCCAACCTGGAGTTTGGCACAACCCTTCCGTTTATTGGCACACAATGGTGAAATCAATACCGTACGGGGCAACCGGGGATGGATGGAAGCACGCGAAAGCGTATTAGCAAGTCCACGAATACCTAATATAGAAGAAATACGCCCGATAGTACAGCCCGGTATGAGTGATAGTGCATCCCTGGATAATGTACTGGAATTCTTTGTCGCATCTGGTATGAGTTTACCGCATGCAATGGCCATGCTGGTACCGGAAAGTTTCAATGAAAAGAATCCCATCTCAGAAGAATTAAAAGCTTTCTATGAATACCATTCCATCCTGATGGAACCCTGGGACGGTCCAGCCGCCTTATTATTCAGCGACGGACGCTATGCCGGAGGAATGCTTGACCGTAACGGATTACGGCCTGCACGTTATCTGATTACCAAAAGCGGTATGATGATGGTAGCATCCGAAGTAGGCGTCATGGATTTCGAACCGGGAGATATAAAAGAAAAAGGACGGCTTCAACCTGGTAAACTATTATTAGTAGATATGGAAAAAGGAGAAATCTACTACGATAGCGAAATCAAACAACAACTGGCAGAAGCCAAACCATACAGAACCTGGCTGGCTAATAACCGGGTGGAACTGGACGAACTAAAATCAGGCCGTAAAGTAGCCAATAAAGTGGACAGCCACGAACAATTATTACGTGCCTTCGGCTATACCCGCGAAGATGTAGAAAAAATAATCATACCCATGGCAACCGGAGGAGCAGAACCTATCGGTTCCATGGGAAATGATACGCCCCTGGCCGTCCTGTCTTCCGAACCTCAATTATTATATAACTATTTCCGCCAGCAATTTGCACAGGTAACCAATCCTCCGATTGACCCTATCCGTGAAGAATTGGTAATGAGCCTTACCGAATATATCGGAGCCGTAGGAAGTAATATCCTCGTGCCGGACGAAAATCATTGTAAGATGGTACGGTTGAATCATCCGGTATTAAGTAACACCCAGTTAGACCTTTTATGTAACATTCGTTATAAAGGATTTAAATCAACCAAACTGCCGATGGTCTTTGAAGCATCCAAAGGAAAAAAAGGATTAAAGACAGCTTTGGACGAATTATGCAGGCAGGCAGAACAATCCGTTGCAGATGGTGTCAACTATATTATCCTAAGTGATAAAACAGTGGATGAAAAACTGGCACCTATCCCTTCCTTACTGGCAGTAAGTGCAGTGCATCATCATTTAATCTCCGTACAAAAACGGGTACAAACCGCTTTAATTGTAGAAACCGGTGAAATGCGTGAAGTAATGCATGCCGCTTTGTTATTAGGATACGGAGCAAGTGCGTTAAACCCCTATATGGCATTCTCTATCCTGGATAATCTGGTAGCCCGCCAGGAATTACAATTAGATTATGCAACAGCCGAGAAACATTACATTAAATCTATCTGTAAAGGATTATTTAAAGTAATGAGTAAAATGGGTATCAGTACCATCCGTAGTTACCGGGGAGCTAAACTGTTTGAAGCTATCGGATTAAGTGAAGACTTATCACAAACGTATTTTGGTGGAACAACCAGTAAGATAAGCGGTATTGGACTGGATGAAATTACAGCCGATGTACTGGCATTACACACGCAGGCATTTAAAAGCCCGGTAAAAGAAATACTTGACCATAAAGGACTCTATACTTTCCGCAAAGATGGCGAAAAACATGCCTGGAATCCGGAAACCATTTCAAAACTACAACTGGCAACCCGTCTGGGTAGCTATAAGATGTTTAAAGACTATACTAAAGCTGTAGACGAAAAGGCAGAACCCATTTTCCTCCGTGATTTCCTGGATGTAAAACGAAACCCTATCCCATTAGAACAGGTAGAACCAGCCAGCGAAATTATGAAACGGTTTGTAACCGGAGCCATGAGTTTTGGCTCTATCAGCAAAGAAGCACACGAAACCATGGCACTGGCAATGAATAAAATTCACGGACGTAGTAATACCGGGGAAGGAGGCGAGGACGCAACCCGTTTTATGACCCGTGAAGATGGACTTTCACTACGTTCTGCTATTAAACAGGTCGCTTCCGGACGGTTTGGTGTAACCGCCGAATATTTGGTGAATGCCGATGAAATCCAGATTAAAGTGGCCCAGGGTGCAAAACCAGGAGAAGGAGGACAGTTACCGGGATATAAAGTAAATGATGTAATTGCAAAAACCCGGCATTCCATTCCGGGCATATCATTAATATCACCCCCTCCGCATCATGATATCTATTCAATTGAAGATTTGGCACAATTAATCTTCGACTTAAAGAATGTAAATCCACAGGCAGAAATCAGTGTGAAACTGGTTGCAGAAAGTGGAGTGGGAACTATTGCAGCCGGTGTCGCAAAAGCTAAAGCCGACCGTATTATTATTTCCGGTTCCGAAGGAGGAACAGGCGCTTCCCCTATAAGTTCTATACGCTATGCAGGTTCTACACCCGAACTGGGATTATCGGAAACACAGCAGACATTGGTAATGAATAACCTGCGCGGACAAGTACGCCTGCAAACAGACGGACAATTAAAGACCGGACGCGATATAGTACTAATGGCTTTATTAGGAGCCGAGGAATATGGCTTTGCCACATCAGCACTAATCGTACTGGGATGTGTGATGATGCGTAAATGCCATGTGAATACCTGTCCTGTAGGTGTTGCCACACAGGATGAAGAATTACGCAAACGATTCTACGGACGGCATGAATACCTGGTTAACTTCTTTACCTATCTGGCAGAAGAAGTACGGGAATATCTGACAGAAATGGGATATGCCCGACTGGACGATATCATCGGACGCTCAGATTTAATCATACACAAACCTTCTGACGGAATTGTCAAACATGACCTCATTCGTTTTGACCGTCTGTTACATTTCCCGGAAGAAGCAAAAGAAAATGCTATCGCAAATAAAACCACCCAGTTACATGCCATTGATTCGGTAAAAGATGTAGATATCATCCGGCAGGCGAAAGAGGCCATTGAAAACGGGCATGAAATTTCGTTGGATTATGCGATTAAGAATACAGACCGTTCAGTAGGAGCCATGTTATCGGGTGAAGTTGCAAAACGATATGGAAATGCCGGATTACCGGATAATACCTTAAATATAAAATTCAAAGGTTCAGCCGGACAAAGTTTTGGCGCTTTCTTGGCACATGGTATTCATTTCCGTCTGGAAGGTGAAGCCAACGATTATCTGGGAAAAGGCCTTAGTGGTGGACGCATCAGCCTGATGCCCCCTGTGCGTGCAACCTTTATCGCAGAAGAAAATACCATCGCAGGTAATACGCTGCTATATGGTGCTACGAGTGGAGAAGTCTATATCAGTGGACGTGTCGGTGAACGTTTCTGTGTACGTAATAGTGGTGCCATCGCTGTCGTAGAAGGTGCGGGCGACCATTGTTGTGAATACATGACAGGCGGCCGGGTAGTGGTGCTGGGTAAAACCGGAAGAAATTTTGCCGCAGGTATGAGTGGGGGTGTCGCTTATGTTTGGAATAAAGCTGGCGATTTTGATTACTATTGTAATATGGAAATGGTAGAACTCTCGTTAATAGAAGACAGTGCATCCCGCAAAGAGTTACACAGCCTTATCCGCAAACATTATCATTATACCGGAAGCAATCTGGCCGGACAAATGCTGGAAAACTGGGATAAATATGTGGATGAATTCATACAGGTAGTTCCTATCGAATACAAAAAAGTATTACAGGAAGAACAAATGAAAAAGCTGCAGTTGAAAATCGCAGAAATGCAGCGGGATTATTAATTAATCAGGTAGAAAGTAATTAGTAGTACCTTCACTTAGTAGAAATACTAAAAATAAAAAGAGTCAGGCAAATTACCTGCTAATTACTAACTATCAACAACTAACTACTATAAAACTATGGGCAATCCGAGAGCATTTTTAACAATAGACAGAAAAGAAGCAGGCTATCGTCCTGTACATGAAAGAATAGATGATTTTAGTGAAGTAGAACAAACACTCAACAGTAGTGACCGCCGTAAACAGGCATCACGCTGTATGGAATGCGGTGTACCTTTTTGCCATTGGGCATGTCCGCTGGGTAATAAGCAACCTGAATGGCAGGAACTACTACATAAAGGCCGTTGGCGGGAAGCCTATCTGGTTTTAGAACAAACCTGTGATTTTCCTGAATTTACCGGTCGTATTTGTCCGGCACTATGTGAGAAAAGTTGTGTATTAAAACTCAGTGCAGATACACCTGTTACCATACGAGAAAACGAAGCAGCCATTATAGAAGCCGCTTTCCGGGAAGGATATGTGAAACCGGTAACACCTGTCCGTAATGGAAAAAAAGTAGCTGTTATCGGTAGTGGCCCTGCCGGATTAGCTGCGGCTAATCAGTTAAACCGGAAAGGATATCAGGTAACCGTATTTGAAAAAGATGAATTACCGGGAGGACTCTTACGCTTTGGTATTCCAAACTTTAAACTCAGTAAATCCGTCATTAACCGCCGTATCCGGCTGATGCAGGAAGAAGGTATTGAATTCCGTGTCAATACAATGATAGGGAAAGATATACTGGCAAAAGATATAGCAGCCCAATATGATGCCGTATGTGTAGCAATAGGAGCGGAGGTACCCCGTGATTTACCGATTGAAGGCCGTAATCTGAAAGGTGTTCATTTTGCACTGGAACTGTTAGGGCAACAAAACCGTTTACTTGAAGGTATTCAGATTCCCCCGAAAAGTATTATCAATGCCAAAGGGAAAAAAGTATTGGTCATCGGTGGTGGGGATACAGGAAGTGACTGTGTAGGTACTGCTAACCGTCACGGTGCAGCCAGTGTCACCCAAATTGAAATCTTGCCCCAGCCGCCGGCAGGATATAATCCTGCCACTCCCTGGCCCATGTATCCTCAGGTCTTAAAAACCAGCAGTAGCCACGAAGAAGGATGTATTCGCCGCTGGAATCTGGCATCCTGCCGTTTCATCGGGGAGAAAAATATCCTGAAAGGTGTAGAAGTGGAAGAAGTAGAATGGATAACTCCCGAAGATGGTGGCCGCCAGATAATGAAACCAACCGGTAAAAAAGAAATTATTGAAGCCGATTTAGTATTCCTGGCAATGGGATTCGTACATCCGGAACAGGAAGGATTGGTAAAAGAACTGAAACTGGCAACCAACGAACGTAAAAACATCACCGTAGATGATAAAGGCTACACCCGGAACGGAAATATTTTTGCCTGTGGTGATGCTGCAACAGGAGCCAGCCTCGTAGTAACCTCTATGGCCGGCGGCCGTAAAGCAGCCGCAGCAATTGATGCATTTCTGAAATGAGAATTCAGGGAGTTAAGAAGTAAAAGAAGTCAAAAGAATAGATATTCTTAACTTCTGTGAGTGTAGCGAACACTAACTTCTTAACTTCTAACAAGCAAAGCGAGTGATAACTTCTAAAATTAATTATTATGTGTGGTATAACAGCAATATTCAACATACACCAGGGACAACAGGAAACCCTGCGGAAACAGATTTTACAGATGAGTAAACGGATTCGCCATCGCGGACCGGACTGGAGTGGAGTATATACAGGCAAAAGTGCAATCCTGGCACACGAACGCTTATCCATCGTAGACCCTGCATCCGGAGGCCAGCCGCTTATCAGTAAAAACGGCAAACATATCCTTGCTGTAAATGGTGAAATCTATAACCATCGTGAACTGCGTGAACAACTCAAAGATGTATATGAGTTTCAAACCGGTTCGGATTGTGAAGTAATACTTGCTTTATACCAGGAAAAAGGTATACATTTTATCGAAGATCTAAATGGTATTTTTGCATTTGCTTTGTATGATGAAGAGAAAGATATGTATCTGATAGCCCGTGACCCCATAGGAGTTATTCCCCTTTATATAGGATACGATGATGAAGGACATTTAATGGTCTCATCTGAATTAAAAGGGCTGGAAGGCGTAGCAACACATTATGACCAATTTCCTCCGGGCCATTACTTCTATAGTGAAGATAAAGACTTTACCAAATGGTATATCCGTGACTGGATGGATTATGAAAATGTAAAAGAGAATCCTGCCAGTGTACAGGAATTACATGATGCACTCGAAGCAGCCGTACAACGCCAGTTAATGAGTGATGTACCTTACGGTGTTCTGCTTTCAGGTGGCCTGGATTCGTCTATTACATCAGCAGTAGCCAAACAATATGCTGCTAAGCGAATTGAAACAGATGGCAAATCCGACGCCTGGTGGCCACAACTTCATTCATTTGCCATAGGCTTGAAAGGATCACCGGATTTGGCCGCTGCCCGTAAAGTAGCCGATGCTATCGGAACTGTACATCATGAAATCCATTATACCATTCAGGAGGGATTAGACGCTATCCGGGATGTGATTTATTATATTGAAACGTACGATGTAACCACTGTGCGTGCATCTACACCGATGTACCTGATTGCCCGTGTCATTAAAAGCATGGGTATCAAAATGGTGTTAAGCGGAGAAGGAGCCGATGAAGTCTTTGGTGGTTATTTATATTTTCATAAAGCACCGGATGCTAAAAGTTTCCATGAAGAAACGTTACGCAAATTAAGTAAGCTTTATTTATATGATTGTTTACGTGCCAACAAAAGTCTGGCAGCCTGGGGAGTAGAAGGACGGGTACCTTTCCTGGATAAAGAATTCCTGGATGTAGCAATGCGACTGAATCCACAGGATAAAATGGTCAAAGGGAAAACCCGTACCATCGAAAAAAGAATCCTTCGGGAAGCATTTGAAGGCGTTCTACCTGAAGAAATCCTGTGGCGGCAAAAAGAACAGTTCTCAGATGGAGTAGGATATAACTGGATTGATACGTTACGGGAAGTTGCTGCTTCGCAGGTAACAGACGAGCAAATGGCTAAAGCTGCCGAACGCTTCCCAATCAATACGTCACAGAATAAGGAGGAATATCACTACCGCAGCATTTTTGAGGAACATTTCCCCAGCGAAAGTGCAGCCCGTAGTGTTCCGTCAGTTCCCAGTGTCGCCTGTTCGACCCCCGAAGCGCTTGCCTGGGATAAATCCTTCCAAAATCAGAACGAACCCAGTGGCCGTGCTGTAAAAGATATACATGAACAAGGATATTAATACGAAGAGCTGTCTCAAATGAGATAGCTCTTTTAGCAGACCTGCATTCTGCAAACAAGTTTTTTCCTGCTGATGGCACAGCTTTATTATAGGCATGGCATACGAATGCCAGCACGTTGGCACGGCAGTGCCGCAAGCATGGCACACGAATGTCATCCGGTTGGCACAACAGTGCCATCAGTATGGCACTACTTTCTGAAGGTTACTTTTTCTTGCATCTATCCTTACCGGATATTATTCATAAAAGCTTTTAGATGATAAGTCGTTTGTTTTAGATCTTTTTTTCTGAGTTCTCCTTTTGAATTTTTCTCCCAAATAAACGACTCTATAATAAAGTTATCGCTATTACTGAACATCTCATAGGTTGTTATGGGGATACTCCCATCCCGTATTTCTGCAAATTCACCTTTATCTGTAATTTCATACGTAAGCTGTTCAATCAGTAAGCTATCCAGATATTTTGTTTCTGTAATCCTGTAATCTTCGTCTATAGTATAGTGTTGGATGATTAATAAAGAGTAAGGTTCTATTTTTTCAGTAGATTCAACCTGTAAATGATCACAGGGGTTCTGGTCGGCATCGAATGTATATAATGTTGTATTAGTATATCCCAGAGAATCTGTATGGCTTGCAGCAATTACTTTATAGGAATTCTTTTCCGGTAAACTCCATGTGCTATCCGGAAGGACGGTACAATCAAAGATACTATCTGCTGAATCGGATGTAGAATCAGCAAAAGAACCTGTTTTCTTACAGCCACAAAAACACAGTAGGAAATAAATATAACAGACCACTTCATATAATTTTATTTTTTACTGAAACCATATAAAGTGAAGAAGGGTTCATACAAAAGTCCACTTCCTGAAATAGCGGGAAGTGGACTTTTTAATTAGAATCCATTACAATGTAATCCGGTTTAGAAGTAAACGGTCTATTTCATTCCGGTTCAAACCTTTTAGAACATAATGACTTTCATCATACCGGGTAAGTTTTTCCTGAGGAAGATTGTTTATCAAATCTTCATACTTGATATAGCCGGCTAAATCATAATCCTTTCCGGTATTAACTACCAGACTTACAATCCATTTCTGTATGCCTTCATTTTTTATATCTTTACTCAGGCCACTATTAAATGGTATATAAGGTTTTGCCGGAATAACTGAATCTACTCCCTCTGTCAATGCATAAGCCCCAAATATTCCGTCGGAACTATTGTAAAAAGAAGGATACATATGATAAACATCCATTTGCTGTTTCTCATTTATATAATCAGCATATGCTTTTTCAGCATCTTCCGGAGCCATTTGTAAAAGTTTTTCTCTTACTTCCGCTTCCATGCTGATTGGATTTGCAGCTCCTAAAATGATGAATGTAGAATCTTTATTACTTTCCAGATAGTTCTTTAATACCTTCATGTTCCAGGGAATAATGCCCTCTTCCATTTCATCCATTTCGTCGATAGAAATAGTTTTTTCATTATCGGCTAATACTTCATTTACCTGGAAGTGCCGGCATAATTTTTTTGTAACTGAAAAATAATCTTTTACATCCTGTGTAGAGTAGGGAATATTGAGTACGGTTTCTATATTCCCGTCTTCAGAGGTATAGATAATAATGCCTCTTCCTATTTTCCGGGGGTATACAAAACGATATCCATACCGGTGATATCTTCCTCATCATATTCAGAGAATACATATCCCTTACGGTTGCGATGTCCATAAACAAATTCATTGCCTGCAATTTTCTTTAATCCGGAAAGTGTTAATTTGTTATTCTTTCCCAAAACGGAGTTTAATAAACCTGATTTTGTTTCAGGCTTTATCAAAATAGTAACTGCCATAATTCTTTTTCTTTAAGTTTAAAACGAATGAGTCTGCAAGATAC
>JAJBTP010000332.1 GCA_020860805.1 Tannerellaceae bacterium
ATCCTGATGGAATGTTTGCATATATCGTTTTCGCAGCCTGTTATATGGCCGGAATAGAAGTTTTATATGAATTAAAACAAAAAACACACTAAATTTTAGGCTCTTCTGCCGAGAATCGTTCACCGGGATTCAGAAATATCTATGCTACATCCATTAGCTATCTATTCGAGAAAAAAGCCGATTTAGTAAGTTTTGCTAAAAACAACATGACCTATATTAATCAACAATCCGGAGGATATAAATCAGGAACCATAAGTGTCATACAAACAGCAGGTTTACAGGAACTCGCTCAATTTATTAAGACCTATGCAACAGGTGAATTCACAGGTTCATATGATAATCTACAGCATTTTGACAGGAAAAATACCCATCTCTTTTATGATTTCCAGGATTATTTTTCTTACCTGGTTCCGGCCAACCAACAAAGCAACCCTGAAAAGCTCATAGCAGAATGTGTGATTTACGAAGACCATACCCCCACTTTCTTCGAAGGCTATCCACGGGATAATCCTTTCGACATAGAAAAACATTGTGGTATAACAACCTACATATTAAAAGACTTACCAGAGTATACAGACATGAACGAAGCCTATAAACAACTGGCCTGGTACAAAGCAGCTTATACCCATTAAATAAGCAACTCCCACAACATCTGTAAGGCAGCCGCCGATGCCTTACGGATATTGTCTTCCCGTCCGGTACCCAAATGATAACACCGGGAAACAATATTACTCCCTATTCCGGCAGCAATCCAAACCGTACCGACCGGTTTCTCCGGTGTACCTCCGCCCGGCCCGGCAATACCAGAAGTAGCAACCACACAATCACAGCCCAGCGCATCCATAGCCCCTCTTACCATTTGTTCCACAACCGGACGGCTTACAGCACCATACAGGTCCAAATCCACCGGAGATACACCCAATAAATTCATTTTTACCTCATTGCTATAGGATACAATACTACCCACATAATAAGCGGAACAGCCCGGATAAGCCGTTATAAGACCGGCGATGCGCCCACCCGTACAACTTTCGGCAGTACCCATCCGCAAGCCCCTCTTTTGCAGCAACTCGCCTAACTGCCCGGCCATATGGAATCCTTCTTTATTCATTACAAAATAACCCTTGAAAAAGGAACAGCATCCATCCCACAGTATTCCCCTTTCAGAAATTTATAATAACCCGTAATAGCCACCATCGCAGCATTATCTGTGGTAAAAGCAAACTTCGGAATATGGATTTTCCAGCCGAACCGTTTGGCATGGTCTTCAAAAGCATCCCGTAAGCCTGTATTCGCCGATACCCCCCCCGCTACAGCCACCTCTTTAATATTCAAATCTTTGGCTGCTTTCCGGAGTTTATCCATCAGGATATCAATCACCGTAGCCTGTAGCGAAGCACATAAATCAGCTTTGTTCTTTTCAATAAAATCCGCATCTTCTTTTAACCGGTCACGCAACGTATACAGGAAAGACGTTTTCAATCCACTAAAGCTATAATTATAGCCCGGAATATGAGGTTTACTAAACCGGAAAGCCTTCGGATTGCCTTCATTAGCCAACCGGTTTACGACAGGTCCACCGGGATACCCCAGGCCCATCACTTTGGCACATTTATCGAAAGCCTCTCCGGCAGCATCATCAATCGTCTGTCCGATAACCTCCATATCATCATACCCCTTTACCAGAATTATCTGTGAATTTCCCCCGGAAACCAACAAACAAAGAAAAGGAAACGAAGGCTGATTCGTATCTTCAGGTGTTTCTTTAATAAAATGAGCTAACACATGTGCCTGCAGATGATTAACCTCTACCATAGGAATACCCAGCGAAGCCGATAACCCCTTGGCAAACGAAGTACCCACCAGCAAAGAACCCATCAGGCCGGGGCCTCTGGTAAAAGCAATACCACTCAGTTCCGTTCTATCAATACCCGCCTTTTTGATGGCTTCGGTTACCACCGGGATGATATTCTGTTGATGAGCCCTCGAAGCCAGTTCAGGCACCACACCACCATAGGCCTCGTGCACCGCCTGTCCGGCAATACTATTGGAAAGCATCACACCGTCCCGGATTACCGCTGCCGATGTATCATCACATGAAGACTCAATACCAAATATAGTTATACTCATTGTTTCAAATTTTCTGCAAAATAACAAAATCTATCGCGATATTTATTGTAGATTTGTGATTAAAATATTGACTAAGGTATTAGAGGCTTAAAATACATATTCGTCACCCTATTAATCTTTTTCTGGATATTCTATGGAATTCCCGTTATTTTACTGAATATACCCTATATTCAGAGACAGGTTACGGAGAAAGTTGTAGATGAATTATCCGGACGGCTCGGGGTTCCTGTGCAGATTGAAAAAGTAGACATTAACTGGCTGAACCGGTTAGTGCTGGATGGTGTGTACCTGGAAGACCAGCACGGAGAAGTCCTCTTGGAAGCCAACCGCCTGGCTGCCGGGTTCAAATTCTTTCCCCTGTTAAAAGGAAAATTCGTTTTCACCACAGCCCGTATTTTTGGGTTCAAAATGAATCTGACCAAAGAAACCCCACAAAGTCCCCTGAACCTGCAATTTGCCATTGATGCCTTCGCCTCCCAGGACTCACTGAAAAAAGAAAAAGATATCGATTTGCAATTCAACTCCATCCTTATCCGGCGGGGCGAATTCAGCTATCATGTTCCCAGCGAACCTACCTCCCATAATAAATTTAATGCGAATCATGTGGATATTCAAAACCTGAGTGCGAATATTTCCCTGAAAGCATTCAATAAAGATACCATTAATGCCAATATCAAACGGTTGAGTCTGGATGAATCCTCCGGTTTTAACCTATCCCGGCTCTCCCTGAATATTGTCGGAAACCCGGACAGTGCACACATCCGTAATTTCGAAATACAATTGCCGGAAACCCATTTGAAAATAGCCCGTGCCAGTGTGGATTTTACCCCGTTGGATAGCACCAACCGGATAGCCGACCAGGCCCCGGTTGTACTGGATATAGTCCCTTCACAGGTTTGCCTGAGAGACTTAAGAGCCTTCGTTCCGGCTTTTGCCAACCTTACGGATATCATTGATATCGCAGCAGAAGCCAAAGGATACATCAACGATATAAACCTTACCAAACTGACCCTTACGTACAGTGATAAAATGGTCTTTAACGGACAAATGTCCCTGCGGGGAATTGCCCGCCCGGAAGAAGCCTACCTGTTCGGCAAAGTAAACCGGATGTACATCACCAACGAAGGGATAGAAGGACTGGTCAATAATTTCAGCGACCACATCGTAGAATTACCTGTACCCGTTAAAAAGCTGGGGTCGGTAACATTCGCAGGCGAAATATCCGGGTTCTTTGACAACCTGGTAGCCTATGGTAAGCTGACCACGCCGATAGGTTCTATCCAGACCGACGTACTGCTGGGAAGTAACAAGGAAAAAGGCATTGCCACCATTATTAAAGGAGAAATATCTTCTACTGATTTGGAAATCCACGAACTCTTTGACCCTGGGAATCCTTTCGGCTCTGTACGCTTTGATATTAATCTGGATACCCAACGTCCGGTTAACGGTAATTTCGCCGGAAGTATAAAAGCCGGTATTACCAACTTTGATTTTAACCAATACAGGCATGAGAATATAGAGTTAGCCGGAAACTTTACCCATAACAGCTTTGATGGTACAATACAGATTGACGACCCCAATGGTCATCTACATGCCAACGGAATGTTCCGGAACCAGGGAGCCAACTCCATATTCAATTTTGAAGCCAGTCTGCGGAACTTCCGTCCTGATAAGTTCCACCTGACCGATAAATATGAATCGCCGGATATCTCTCTGCAACTTCATGCAGACTTTACCGGTAATACGATAGACAACATGTCGGGTAGCCTGGCCCTCGACAGCGTATCCTTTGTCACGGCTACCGACCGGTTTGATATCCACCACCTGGAAATAAACGCATCCGGTCATTCCTTAGACCGCCGCTTAAGTATCCGGTCAGACCTTATCAACGGAGAAGTAAACGGAGCCTATTCCTTTTCCACACTTATCCCTTCCGTAATGAATACATTCCGGGAATACATCCCGGCATTGATAGATGCCAAAGTCACCCCTCAGGCAACAGCCGAGAATAACTTTACCCTGGCACTGACTATCAATAACACCGAACAGCTCTCCAATACCCTCAAACTACCCTTTACCGTAGTAGAACCGGCACGTTTTATTGGTGTGTACAGTAATACCTACAATAATGTACGGCTGGAAGCCTGGCTGCCCGCCTTCCGGATAGGAAATGCTGGTTTTGAAAATGGGCTTATCTCTTTGGAAAATCCGTCCGGCATAGCCGATTTGATAGTAAAAGTAACCCAAACCAATGCCAAAGAGCTCCGTAACTACATCGACCTTAAAGCCAGTGCCCACAACAACGAAATCAACACAGATATAACCTGGGCCAATAATAAAGAACGGCTGTTTAAAGCCGACCTATCATTCAGTACACGCTTTCAGGAAGAAAGAGATGAGCGGGGTAAAAAACAATTACAAACATCCGTTACCATCCACGAAAGTCCCTTTATAGTCAATGACACAACCTGGTATATTCATAATGCACAGATAGATATACAGGACAAAAATATAGCCATTCAGGACTTCCGGATAGCCCATGATACCCAGCACATCCTGATAGATGGTAAAATTTCAGAAAACCCTTCAGATACCCTGTTACTGGATTTGAACGATATAGAATTAAGCTATATTTTCGATATACTGAACAACCCCGTATTACAATTCGGAGGGAAAGCCACCGGTATTTTTAACCTGACAGACCTGTATGGAAGCCGTATCCTTAATACGGATCTGGAAGTATTGAACTTCTCCTTCAATCAGGTCGATTTCGGGCGGCTCAGCCTGTTTAGCGAATGGGACGAAGAACAACAGGGCATCCTCTTATTAGGAAGCATTTATAAAACAGATAGTGTTTTTACCGACGTAAACGGTTATATCTATCCCGTAGGAGCCAACGCCGGACTATCCCTGCATTTTGATGCTACCGATATTGATATAGCATTTCTTCAGCCCTTCATGGAAAAAGTAGCCACCGGAGTCAAAGGACGCGGATTTGGTAAAGTCCATTTATACGGTCCGTTCAGCGAATTATCCATTGAAGGCGACGCCTACGTATCAGACGGAGGGTTAGGAATCGAATTCCTCAATACTTATTACACTTTTTCAGATTCCGTATTCCTCCGTCCGGGTTCCATCCGTGGACACGACATACTGGTATTCGATAAACACAACAACCATTCGATAGTCAACCTCGAAGTTAACCACCACCATTTTAAAGATATAGAATACGATGTGCATGTACAGGCAGCCAATATGCTCGTATATGATGCCACACCCCGTATCAACCCCGAAATTTACGGTACCGTATACGGTACCGGTATAGCCCGGATATTCGGTAATGAGAAACTGGTAGAACTGGAAGTAAATATGCGGAGTGAACCCAAAACAGCTATTACGCTGAACTTTATGGGAAGCTCAACAGCAGCCGAATACGACTTTATCACCTTTGTCGACAAATCCAGATTGCACGAAGCCGTAGGCGACAGCAGCCTGACGAATACTACCGATTCAGTCCGCAGAATACACCCCTTCGGAAACGAAAGTGCAGAAATACGGATGAACTTCCTGGTGGATATTACTCCGGATGCCAACATTGAACTCATTATGGACCCGGTAGCCGGTGATAAAATCGAAGGATACGGAACCGGGCGTATGGAAGTAGAATGGGAAAACCGCAGAGACCTGCGTATCAACGGCGGATTCACTATCCTTAGCGGACGCTACAATTTCAGCCTTCAGCAACTTTTCCACCGTACTTTCCGCATCCGTGAAGGAGGTGCAGTCACCTTCCGGGGCGACCCCTTCAATGCCCTGTTGGATATTGACGCCATCTATAGCCTCAATGCCAATATACAGGAATTACACAGTTCAATCGAAGTAGACAACTCACGGCTTACCATTCCGGTTAACTGCGTCATGCATATCGAAGGCGTATTACAGCACCTCGCTATTACATTCGACCTCGAATTACCGGGTTCTAGTGAAGACTTCCAGCAACGGGTAAAAAGCTACATCAATACAGATGATATGATGACACGCCAGATACTCTACCTATTGGTATTGAATAAATTCTATACCATGGATAACGAGTACCGCTCAAACGAATTCAGTGCAGTAGCCTCGTCAGCCCTCTCCTACCAGTTATCCGGTATATTAAACAGTATCACCGATAAAGTACAGATAGGAACCAATATCCGCACAGGACAGGAAGGCGTAACCGATACAGAAGTAGAAATGCTTCTTTCCAGTCAACTCCTGAACAACCGGCTTATCTTTAATGGAAACTTCGGCTACAAAAACACCGTGGAGAAAAACAGCATGTTTATCGGAGAATTTGATATTGAATACCTCTTAACCCGCAGTGGCGACGTCCGGCTGAAATTCTATAACCATGCCAACGATATGTACCGTTACCTTAAAAACAGTCCCACCATCCAGGGCTTAGGGATTATGTACCGGAAAGACTTTACACATATTTCAGACCTCTTCCGCCGTCGCAGGAGCCTCTATCTGCGTCCACCCGCAGATACCACCCCGTACTACCCGAAGAAGTAGAAGAGGACGCTCCCCTCCTTCCCGCTATCGAGAACGATTGATAAAAGCCTACCCGGAACGATAAAGAATACCCCCGGGAGGAGTATAACATAAATACCTCTGCCGGGGGTATGGGAACTATAAGGTTTAGTATTTGAGATAATAGTCGCCGGTAATAAAGCCTGCAACCAATCCCATTATTAATAAAACAGAAATAACAATAACTATACTAAATGGTGATATCAATGTCGTTATAGCCAGCTTCGTTTGAAGTAAATTATTGGTTGAAGGAATAAAAAGATAAGCTAAAAACAGACCTACAATAAACGACACAAATGTAAGAAAAGTTGCTTCCAGAATCAGCCGTGCAAATAACTCCATACGGGAAGAGCCTAATAGTCTGCGAATAGCCATCTCTTTAGCACGAAAACCGGTTTGAGCTACTGTAAGATTGACATAATTGATAATAGCAAATAGCAGAATCAGGATACCTACCGACATTAGTACCAATACAAATGTCCAGTCTCCCTGTTCTACCCTTCCCCATGAATCTAACTTAGAAAAGTAAACATCAGTCAATGGTACAAATTGTACCTGTTTCCTTATATCCCGTTGATACATCCAGAATATTTCTTTAAAATAAGCAGTTATTTCCTGAACGCGTGTATTTAAATCCATCCCCGGCTTTGTCATAATGAAAAGAACAGTAGCACCCGCATTGTGATATTCCTGACTTTCTATACCCGGATTAAAATATTTTACATTTTCCATACGGAAAAGAACATCTCCATAGGAAACAGTAGAGTTTTTAATATCTTTCATAACCCCATTCACAGTAAGGGATAATCCATTTGAGAATTTAAGAATTTGACCCATCGGGTCCCTATCCGGGAAAGCTTTGCGAGCATATGTCTCTGAAATAACAGCATAATTTAATGCCTCTAAAGCATTCTTTTGATTTCCCTGAATTAATTCAAAGGAAAACATATCAAAAAAAGTAGTATCTACTAATAACAACTCTGATTTTATTTCATAGTCACCAATCTCAACCGGAGTAGCACCTAATTGATTACATATGCCACAAATCTTATCTATTTCCGGATAACGTTCCAATAAGCGATCCGAAAGACGGTAAGCTGTAGCATAATTATCTTCACTGGCCAGAACATAAATCCGGTCTTTATTTTCATGGAACTGGTCTGTAGATAATTCCTGAAAAGTATAAGTTGCTATCAGGATAACAAACATGAGTGAGATTGAAAGTCCAAATATATCTATAAACGTATAGGACTTATTCTTACCCAAAAATTTAAAGAAGGATTTCAGATTTAATAAGTGTTTCATATCAATTAGTTTGCACTAAGTTTATTCTTATTCTGTTTTAACACTGATAGCTGGATTTTCATTAGCAGCCTTGTAACTCTGCCAGAATACAGTCAGGAAAGAAATCAATAAACAAATCAGACCTGCTCCTATAAAAATTAACGGACTAAATGAAATCCGGTAATCATACTGTTTTAAAAAGAGTTGTCCCAGATACCAGATGACCGGAAGTGCCAATAAAAAAGCAAGCCCCACGAAATTCAGAAAGTTTGCAATCAATTTTACCAGAATTTCTTTATTAGAAGAACCAAATACTTTCCGTACAGCAATTTCACGGCTACGTTGTTGCACGAAATAAGTTGACATAGCCAGTAATCCCTAATAAGGATATAATAATAGCAACACCTGCAAACAAAGAAACAATCCGGGAAAGTCGTTTCTGCGGAGCAAATGTTTCTGATATCTGCTTTTCTATAAATTCGCCGGTAAATTCCTGACGGGTTACTTTTTCATATATATCTTTAACCTGTTTATAAGCGGCCCAATGGTCACCTTGTGTTTGCACCGTCAAGGTCCATATACCCCACTCAAAATCTTCCGCTTTCCGGATATCCCACGTCATAGGTTTGGGAGGTAAAGTTATATTATAAAGTACTAAATCTTTAATAACTCCAGCCACCGGAAAACAGAAAAATTCATGACTTGTAGTAACATATTCCAAATCCATCGTTTCACCCATCTCCATAAGAGCCCGCTCCGAAAGATAAAGCCCTTTAGAATCGGATAAGTTATTTTCCCGCAGAATTTGTATATCATACATTTCAACAAAAGCAGGGTCTGCTACAAACCGCTGGAAGCCAATACTTACACCATTATAATTCGTGGTTAAATTATTCCCACCCTCAAAAGGTGAACTTTGACTACAAGCTACTGCTTTAACAGATGCTAACTGAGAAAATTCATTTCGTAATGTTCCTATATTTTCCTGGCTAAGGTCCTCTACATCTATGACTATTCTCCCATGTGTAGGATAGCCTAACGGTGCATGAATTAAATGATAAGTCTGCCATACTACTAAAAGCGCCAATGCTATTAAGGATATAGTTATCAGATTTTGAAAAGTAATAAATATCTTACTGAATACCATCTTTGTTTGTGTCCGGAAAGCTCCCTTCACCACATCTACCGGCTTGGCATTAGATATAAGAGTTGCCGGTAATAAACCGGCACTCCCCCCAAAAAGTAGGATTAATAATAATGAAATAAGAATAGTATAAGGAGATATAAAACTCACCAATTCCAGCTTTCTTTGTAATAATTCGCTGACAAAAGGAGCAAAAAGAAAAGCAGCAAATACAGCTATGGCAAAAGAAATAAGCGTTAGTACAGTAGATTCCAGAATTAAACGCATGAATAACTCTCCCCGTGAAGAACCCAATAAACGACGGGTAGCCATTTCTTTGGCTCTGAAACCTGTTTGAGCAACCGTCAGATTGGTATAATTGATAATAGCAAATATCAGAATTAAAATCCCCATAGACATTAAGGCAAGTACAAAGATGTAATCACCTCCCTGTAGAACTCCATACCAACTTTTTTCTGAGAAATCTGAAAAATAAAATTCTTTTAATGGAACAAATATAACTTTTGAGTATAATCCTTCACGATACAACCAGAATATCTCTTTAAAG
>JAJBTP010000237.1 GCA_020860805.1 Tannerellaceae bacterium
AAGGATAAAAATAGAATCCATACGATGGGAATAAACCAAACCATGATTTTCCAGAAACTACTGTTTATAAAGTAGAAGGAAGGTTTCGTTAATGAAGATGCTGCCAGTGTATCGTCTTTCTCTCCCGGATTTAATTTACCACATACATAAAAATGCTGACGTAACCGGGTTAATGCGGATAATTCGGCAATCGCTTCCTGGCGTTGCAGAATAGCTCCCTGTGTATGTAAAGGATTCCGGAACCAGTCAACGAGTAATTCACGTCCTCCGAAAGTAACGGTCCGGTTAATAGCCTGAAATAAAGAACGTTCACCGAATAAATCCAGGTCCAGACTAAATGAATGTTCCCCGTTTATTTGGTCTGCTGCTCCGTCAAAAGCTGAATAATCATAATCCAATCCTTTTAATTCATTCTTACCAAGATTAATCAGCATTTCTGCATAATCTCTGCGATGTGCCAGACAGGAATGGTAAATCATTAATAAAATAATAGGTATGAGAAATAAACAAATACTGCCGGCAATAATTTCCCAGTCCAGACTTTTGAGCAACCATATATCAGCAATCATTCCTGCAACCAAAAGTAGTCTTATCGTACCTATCAGGTGTATCTTTTTGGTAAGGTTATTGACTCTTCTGGTATAGGCTTCAATGTTGTTTCGGTAATACTCATATATCTGTTCCATATGGACAAAGATATATAAAATGAACTTAATGAAGTATAATCTGTTAGTTATTAATAACAATTAGGATTCATCAAAACCATACAGAATATATGGGCTTCATTTCTAATCGAACACAATTTAGTATCAGGCTACTCTTGCTGATTGCAATTTTATTTTTATCGGTTCCTTCTGTATACTCACAGATATTGGAAGATAAAGCACAAAAAATAAGTAATGCGG
The DNA here is from genome assembly GCA_020860805.1 of Tannerellaceae bacterium. Lineage (GTDB taxonomy): Bacteria > Bacteroidota > Bacteroidia > Bacteroidales > Tannerellaceae > UBA4116. The sequence goes on from JAJBTP010000237.1 coordinate 906, forward strand.
ATAGTATCCGGGCTGAATGGGATACAAGGCCCTATTTTACACTGTTTAAAGATAATTATTTTATAGGAGGTACTACTTTAGGGCATAAACCGACTTCTTTAAACTCAGATGTGAAATTCCAGTTAAGTATTTCACAACGGTTGACCCGTAGCCGGCTCCCTTTTGATTCCTGTTTATTTATACAGTTTACACAGAAAGCTTTCTGGAATGTTTTCCAGGAATCTCTTCCTATGCGCGATATTAATTTTAATCCGGGCATTGGTTTGGGACGAATTATTATCAATAATAACCGGTATATCGGAAAAGGATATATCATGTTGGAACATGAATCCAATGGAAAAGATAGTATTAATTCAAGAAGCTGGAACCGTTTTACGTTTGCTTTAGCTGTTACGCTTACTCAGTCTTTTGAAGCTCAGGTGAAAGCATGGGTACCTATTATTGACGGAGAAAATAACAAGGACATTGTAAAGTATAATGGTGTCTTTCAACTGGCAGGTAACTACCGGACACCTAACCGGTTGTTTAATGTAGGACTGGTAATGGTAAAAAGAGGAAAGTTTGACCTGAGTTTTAATACTCAGCTGGAGCTCAGTTATAAGTTCAATGCAAGAGAAAACCAATATCTTTTTCTACAGTATTATAATGGACATGGAGAAAGTTTGCTGGAATACAATCAGTTTTAGAGTAGAATCCGTATCGGATTTGTCATCAAACCTCAGGACTTTAGTATTTATTGAAAAAAAGAGGTGACTTTTTAGTCACCTCTTTTTTTTATTTATTTATAAGAATATCCTGTTTTTCCGGATGGGCTGCCTGCACTGTTTATGGGTACCAATGTAAAGCCCCAGTTATATTCCTGGTTTGCCGGAATAGTGGATGCCGGTTCCGGACGTGCTCCCCAGCTATCATAACCCCCGACACCCTGTTGTTTCATATCAATACATACTTCTACAAAATCCCGTGGAGTAATATCATTGATATGATGTTGTCTGCGTAATACATTTTTAGCTTTTTCTTCCGAACGGTCTGCTATATCTTCCGGAGAGAAATTATTCCACTGGTAAGGATGTTGAGTGGCTTCTTCCGAATCAAAATCTTCTATGGAATTACGTAAAGCATTAAAACCGATTTTACAGTCTGCCTCAATTAGTAAGCCTTTAGTCCCGGTTATAGCTACCCAGCGGGTATCTGTGTGATGACCGTTTTCCTGTGGACGAACATAGGGGAAATACATATCGTCAGCAGTTGTTTTATATAGTCCAACCAATGTACCCTTAAAGCGGTCCACATAGTTTTCTTCAGGGCCACGTCCGAAATACTGTACTTTATTCATGTTAGCAGGTAGGCGGAACCGTACACCAATGCGAGGTACTTCCAGTTTGGATGCATTCGCTCTGGCTTCTTTGTTACGTGGAGAAAAAGTGGCTGTAAGTGTAGCTTCCGAAGCTTCTATTTCAGTAGCTTCCATTTCGGTAGAAGTAAATTTCATACCCAAATGTACAACTCCTGTCGAATAAATGGTATAGTTTACGATGTAAAGATTTCCGGCAGGTAACAGATAATTTACATTTAAAATCATGTTGTTACCGGAGTTCTCTACTTTTGCTTCTACCACATTAAAACTTTTACTGCTTTCTTTCCAGATTTGTAAACGCTTCGGAGCGCCGTTTCCGTAATCATTGTCGTTAGGAGCGCGCCAGAAGTTTGGCTGTAAACCAAAACCATCTTTAAAATATTCTGTGCCATCCACTGTATAAGAGGTTACCAGCCCTGATTTTTTATTGAAAACAAAATTCAGTTTCGAAGAAGATATAGTAATGTTATCTCCGCTTTCATTTACATTCAGTTTTGGACCATTGGCTTTATACTCTTTTTTATAGGTTTCAACAGGCAGTTGAAACTGGTCGTAGGCCACAGCATAACCAGCCGGCACTAATGGTTTAGCTTCACCACTGGTAACTGTTATATTGATAAAATATTCAACTCCGGCCTGTGGTTTTAATCCTTGTACCGGAATGGTTACGATTTCAGATGTTTGAGGAGCCAGTTTTACAGAAAGATTACCGCTTCTTACTACCTTATCGTTAGCCATTACTTTATACTGGAACCTATACGTATTACTATGGGTGAAATAATAACGATTTGTAATTTTGATTTTACCCTGCTCTAGGTCAACTGCTTTAAATCCAAAATTTTGGTGTACGTATTTTACTTCTGCCATAGCCGGATGAGGGGTACGATCCGGATTGATTAATCCATTACAGTTAAAGTTGCCATCACTTGGCATATCCACACCGTAGTCACCCCCGTAGGTCCAGTAAGGACGTCTGTTTTTATCTGTTTCCAGAATACCCTGGTCTATCCAGTCCCATATAAATCCGCCCTGTAAATTGGGATATTTATAGATAGCCTGCCATTGATCCCATAAGTTTCCGGTTGAGTTACCCATAGCATGTGCATATTCGGATGGTATAATAGGGCGGTCACTGCCACTTGCTCCAATTTCCTCTAACCATCCTGCGCTTGGATATTGGGGCACATACATATCTGTATTCCATTCCCATAATGCACGTTCGTAACATACCGGACGGTTCATTAATAGTACTTCTTTATTTTTGATTGCCAAATAGGTCTGATAGAAATTATATCCATTTCCTGCTTCATTTCCTAAAGAAAATATAGTTACTGAGGGATAGTTTTTATTTCTTTCATACATATTCATGGTACGATCGATGTGAGGGACTAACCATTCCGGGTTGTTTCCTAATGTGCCACCTTTCCGAAGGTTATAGTACATACCGTGTGATTCAATGTTAGCTTCATCATATACGTATAAACCGTATTCATCGCATAACTCATAGAATTTTCTGTCCTGTGGATAATGAGATAACCGCACAGCATTCAGATTATGCTGTTTCATGAGTTCAAAGTCTTTCCGCATCAACTCTTCCGTTACGTAATGACCTGTTTTTTCATTATGTTCATGTATATTGACTCCTTTGAATTTAATAGGCTGTCCATTAAATAGTAAAGCCGGGTAAGGTTTACCGTTTCCGGCAATCTGATCCACTGTACTGAATTCAATGCGGCGAAACCCTACATGGTAAGGTACCACTTCTGTTACTTTATCCTCTTCTTTGACAGTCATTACTATTTTGTACAAATTCGGCTCTTCTGCTGACCATTTGGTAACATTGGGAATGGTTGTTTCAAAAGACTGAGTGGGTGTTGTGTGTGGACTTACCCAGAGTGTTTTTTCTTCAGAAGCAACAACTTTCCCTTTATTATCCAATAATTCATATCCGATGGTTACATTTTTAGCCTGTGGGGTCTTGTTTTTCATATCTATACCCACTTTGAAAATACCATCTGTATATTGATCGTCCAATGTGGATATAATCCGGAAGTCATGAATTGCAACTTTGGGTTGTGAATAAAGGAAGACATCTCTTTCGATTCCACTTAAACGCCAAAAGTCCTGTGCTTCGAGGTAAGAACCGGTACTCCAACGGAATATTTTTAGGGTTAATGCATTTTTACCATCCTGCAGATAAGGATTAATGATAAACTCCGCCGGGTTTTTGGAATCTTCACTATAACCGACTTCTTTTCCGTTAACGTATACATATAAACCGGATTTAGCGCCTGCTATGTGGAGGAAAATGTCTCTATCTTCCCACCCTTCAGGAATTTCAAAATCACGGCGGTAAACTCCCACCGGATTCGCTTCCGGCAATAGTGGAGGTTCCGGGTTCCGGGCTTTGAATTCAAATCCATGATTCGTATAAATAGCTACTCCATGCCCTTGTACTTCCCAGTTACCCGGAACGGTTATATCGTGCCATCCGGAGGTACTTACAGATGGGTCTGTAATATCTTCCGGTAGTTGTTTATAACTGTCGGTGAAATAAAACTTCCATGTACCGTTAAGTAAAGAATAATAGGGACTTTTTTCAAACTTGTAAGAAAGGGCAGTTTGTTTGTCCGGATAGGTCATAAAAGAAGTCCGTGGTTGCTCTTTATTTACTGCTACAACCTGAACATCCTGCCAATAAGGTTTTTGATTACAACTTTTTGAAGACTCAGCCTGAATAATACCTATGGAAAAGGCTCCCATTATTCCGGCAAGGAATACATTCCTGATTAACTGTTTCATGATATTTTAAGTTTAGATTTATGATGTGTAAAAAGTGTTTTTTATTTGTTTTAATGAGAGGCATAATAGCCGGCCAGATTGGTTTGTTGCCTGAAGGCTATTAACCCGGTATTATCCAAAGAAACAATGGTTTCGCTTCCGTCCGGTAGAAACATTACGACTCTGTCCTCTGGTATGTGTTTAAATAATTTTTGCCGGACGCCATCATATTCCATATCCCAACGATTCTCATTCTGTTCAAAGAGTAGGTAGAGTGAAAGCTCTTCACCTTCTTTGGTAATTGTATAACCGGTCGAAGTCGTTTCAACCAGATATACACCATTCTCTGTTTCTATTTTATTGACAGATACTGTGTCTGAAACCGGATTTTCTCCACTCCAGAATTCAATTGAATTAATCACAAGTAAATCAGCAATAAAGGAAACCGGATAAACCGGTATAATGTGAAAGGCAACAAATACAAGTTCATTGACAAATTTACTGTCAATTTCCTTGTTCCATTTAAGGAGTTTATTTGTTAATCCAAAAGAGCCAATGCAAGAGGTAAATAATAGACTTATTGTTGTAATTATAGCCATGCTAAAGGCTATATTTTTATTTTTCATGGATACACAATTATCAATTAATGTGGTACGAAGATATAAACTTTTATCAAGGTATTCAAAATTTTCTTTTTCATTTAGTTGATGAGTGTCTCTTTTAAATACTATATAAATACCATAACTCGCCTTTTTTATGTAATTTTGCAGGTCATATGGGACAACGCTCAAATTATCACAAACGAAGAAAACCCGGTGCTTCAAAAGGCCGGAATATCATAGTAGAGGAGGCTGGAACACTTTTGCCTTTTTTGCTTCAGGCATTTAATCAACAAAGTAAAAGTTCTGTTAAAGCTTTATTAAAGCATCGGCAGGTTTCTGTTAACGGAAAAGTAACAACACAGTTTGATGTTCCGGTAAATAAAGGTGATCAGGTAACTATTAGTTATGAAAGGGGAAAAGTTGAATTTACACATCCGCTTTTACGGATTGTGTGGGAGGATGAACTTTTAATTGTCGTAGATAAAAGTGAAGGTTTACTGGCCGCCGGAAATAACAGAGTTAAGGAACGCACGGCTTTCTCATTATTGGCAGAATTTCAGAAAAAGCAGGACCCACGATCCAGACTTTTCCTGTTGAATCCGCTTGATCGTGAAACTTCCGGGTTAATGTTGTTTGCCCGTAACAGAGGTGTACAACAACTTTTTTTGGATGAATGGAACCGGCGGGTTTCGTTCCGGAGTTTTATGACAGTTGTAGAAGGGAAACCGGAAAAGACCTCCAGAGTTTTATCAACAGTAAAAGTGGATGCACAGGATTCGAAAGTTTTAGTAGCTGCTGCTGGTGATAGCAGACAAACTATCATACGTTATAATGTAATAAAAAGTAACAACCAGTAGTCGTTGGTTGAAATAATCAAGGAAGCAGGTAAAAAGTATTTAATCCGGGAGGAAATGTATGCTTTGGATACTTCGGTTGTTGGTGATAAAATAGAAGGAGTGTCCGATCCTTTTGGCAGATTGGCTATTCATGCCAACAAATTGTGCCTGATTCATCCTGAAACGGGCGAAGAAATGTGTTTCCAGTCTTATTATCCACCTGTATTTAATAGTATTGTCAAAAATAACCCAGGAAAATAAAAGAGAATTATGAAGAGGTTTTTTTCTGAATTAGTAGTACTTCTAAACATTGCATTATATACACAGGCACAGATTTTTGATCCGGTCAAATGGACTATCACACTGGATGATCCGGGAACTCCTGAAAAGACACTTGTTTTTACTGCATCAATAGATGGTGGCTGGCATTTGTATGACTTGAATTTACCGGCCGGTGGCCCGGTTTCGACTTCTTTTGAATATGAAATCATGAACGGAGCCGAACTGGTTGGAGATATTCAGCCGTCAAAAGCTGCAACAACAGAATATGATGATACATTTGATATGAATTTACGTTGGTATTCAGGAAATGTAACATTTAAGCAGAAAATACGGATTACAGATCCCGCTAAATTTAAATTAGTAGGAGAAGTTGTTTATATGGCTTGTAATGATGAAACCTGTCTGCCTCCTGAAAAAGAAGAGTTTTCGTTTGATAAAAAACATATCAAAACAGTTGCCCCGCCAGTTACGGAACCGGTTGTGAAAGAAGAACCTATGGTGCAGGAAACTGCAGCAGAATCTCAGCAACAGGAAACTGAGAATACAGGTAATGTACCTGTTGTTATTTCTCCTGTGCCTACTGTTCCTTCGGTAGTAGCGGGAAGTGAATCGGTTACCACACAGGAGGGACAGAGTTTATGGAAGCCTGTTATTGATGAATTAAAAGGTTTTGGAGATGCGACTCTTTCAGCAGCGGATACTTCCTGGCTTTTTATTTTTCTGGCAGGATTCCTCGGTGGTTTTGTTGCCCTTTTAACACCTTGTGTATGGCCCATGATTCCTATGACAGTAAGTTTTTTCCTGAAAAGAACTAAGAACCGGAAAAAGGCAATTGCCGATGCTGTTACTTACGGATTGTCTATTATTGTTATTTACCTGGGAATGGGACTTCTGATTACCGGGCTGTTCGGGCCCAATGTTTTGAATGCACTCTCTACCAATGCTATTTTCAATATAATTTTCTTCCTTTTACTGGTATTGTTTGCAGTCTCTTTCTTTGGTGCTTTTGAATTAGTACTACCGGCCTCCTGGACAACCAAACTGGATAGTAAAGCCGATTCGACGACCGGCTTGATAAGTATATTCTTTATGTCTTTTACTCTGGTTTTGGTTTCTTTCTCCTGTACCGGACCTATTATTGGTACTTTATTGGTGCAGGCTGCTTCTATGGGCAATATACTGGGACCTGCGATTGGGATGTTCGGTTTTGCCCTGGCATTATCCATACCTTTCAGCTTGTTTGCTATTTTCCCTAATTTACTTCAAAGTATGCCTAAATCAGGTGGATGGCTCAACTCTGTAAAAGTTGTCTTAGGATTTCTTGAATTAGCATTGGCATTAAAATTCCTTTCTGTTGCCGATTTGGCTTATGGATGGCGTTTGTTAGACCGTGAAGTCTTTCTTGTCTTGTGGATTGTGATTTTTGCTTTGTTAGGTTTATATCTGTTAGGCAAACTGAAATTTAGCCATGATAGTGATTTGCCCTATGTTTCGGTACCACGCCTGTTTATGGCTATTATCTCTTTTTCATTTGCAGTTTATATGGTACCCGGATTATGGGGTGCTCCTTTAAAAGCCATCAGTGCTTTTTCACCTCCATTATATACACAGGACTTTAGTCTGTATGAAGGTGAGGTGCATGCTGTTTTTGATGATTATGAAAGTGGTATGGCATATGCCAAACGGGTGAATAAGCCTGTCATTGTAGATTTTTCCGGCTATGGCTGTGTCAATTGCCGGAAAATGGAAGCTTCCGTATGGACAGGCCCCAAAGTAAAACATATTCTGGAAAATGATTATGTATTGATTACGTTATTTGTTGATGATAAGACCCGTTTACCGGAGCCTATTGAGATAGAAGAGAACGGTAGAGTCCGTAAATTGAAAACAATTGGAGACAAATGGAGTTATTTACAAAGAAGTAAATTCGGGGCAAATGCACAACCTTTTTATGTCTTGTTGGATAATGAAGGGATGCCTATCGGGCCTTCGTATGCTTTTGATGAAGATGTAAATAAATATATTCAATTCCTGCAAAATGGTTTAAACCGGTATAATAATAAATAAAGCATTTCAGGAATTTGACTTAAGAAGTGAAAATATATGAGTAGCAGAGAAGAAAAAATGGCGGCATTTGGCCGTTTGTTGGATGTTATGGATGAACTGCGGGAGAAATGTCCGTGGGATAAAAAACAGACAAACGAAAGTCTGCGTTCAAACACAATCGAAGAGGCCTATGAATTATGTGATGCTTTGATTAGTGATAATAATGAGTCTATAAAAAAAGAATTAGGAGATTTACTGCTCCACATTATTTTTTATGCTAAAATTGGAGAAGAAAAAGGAGTGTTTGACATACAGGATGTTTGTACGGCTTTATGTGAAAAACTAATTTATCGGCATCCACATGTATTTGGAACGGAACAGGCTGAGACTGCTAAAAAAGTAGAACAGAGCTGGGAACAAATAAAACTTAAAGAAAAAGACGGAAATAAAACAGTATTGGGAGGCGTTCCGGTTTCTTTACCTTCCATAATTAAAGCACAGCGAATACAGGATAAAGCCCGTAATGTTGGTTTTGACTGGGAAGACCGGGAACAGGTCTGGGATAAAGTGCAGGAAGAACTGGCCGAACTGCAGGATGAAATTAATGTAATGAGTCCGGTTAGTATGGAGGAAGAGTTCGGTGACTTACTGTTTAGCCTGATTAATGCAGCCCGTTTGTATAAAATAGATCCGGATAATGCTCTGGAACGTACAAACCAAAAGTTTATAAGACGTTTTAATTATCTTGAAGAACAGACTATTCAAAAAGGGAAATCTTTGAAAGAAATGTCTCTTCAGGATATGGATGCTATCTGGGATGAAGCTAAGATGAAAGGATTATAAATGCTG